>CAZHLZ010000056.1:0-14026 GCA_964532475.1 uncultured Chitinophaga sp. | reverse complement strand
CCTACGGTGCTACTGGCGTGGTCAAACTATATCGGCATTATACAGATTAGCGATTATCTAGGATGCTGCCTTCGGCGGTGGACTAAATTACAACTGTGATTGGTATAACATAAAAAGCAGTCATCTCTGACTGCCTCTTACTTTAATACAACTTCAAATTAACAGATTCTCTTTACAACTTTACAAAACTCTTGTTGTAATCTTGGTTCTCTGTTTGAAATTGAATTAGGTAATTCCCTGATGAAAGGAAATCTAAGTTTAATACTGTTTTTCCTGATGGAATATTATTTTCAGAATAAACAATTTGTCCAAGGTTAGTTGTAATTAATAGTTTTTCAATTAGAGAGTTTGCAGTTATTGTTAGTTGATTTTGAACAGGATTTGGGTAAAGTTCAACCTCAAAATTTGCTAACTCCGTTTCAAAAATTATTGTTTTTAAGTATTTAAATTCACCATTAAAATCTGTTTGTTTCAGGCGGTAATAAACTAGCTTATGACCTTCATTCTCATCTAAAAATTCGTAATTATTTTTTGAAGTAGAATTTCCCATTCCTTCAATTTTACTTAATTCTGACCAAATTTCACCATCTACACTTTTTTCTAGGGTAAAATAATCATTGTTTCTTTCCGAAGCAGTAATCCAAGTTAAAGCAACAGAATTTTCAAGACCATTTGCTTCAAATAAAGTTAGTTCGACAGGTAATAAAACCATGGAACGACCGAAATCACCTACAGCGAAAGGACTAAAGGTTCCTGTATAATTTGAAACTTTTACCGAATTTCCATTATAAGTACTTATAAGTGGTGTTTCCCATGCAATTGTTCCATTCCCATTTGGGTGATGCACAAATTGAGCATGATCGTTATGGAAAGTACCTGTGAACGCTAAACTCCCATATTCCAACAAAATATCTACATTGGAAGCTCCACCTCCAACTTTGCCCATATTCCATTCACCATTCAAATGCCCTTCATAACCAGAAATTGCCGTGAAATTGGAAACATTTGTGGTCAAGGCAGGCAAAACAATTGATATTTCATAATCTAAACTAGCTCCTGAACGGTTAGTAAGTGTTATTGGTGTATAATTTGTCGCATTTGTTCCAACAGGGAATAGAAAATTAGCGTTGTTAACGATTCCTTCTTTGATGAAACCTTTGTTGCTTGAACTTGTGGTTCCTGAGAAATAAACGTATTTTGTGTTTCCATAACCAGAAATGATTGCCGTTGAAAGCAAAGTTATTTTCTCTGATCCAGCTCCAAAATTTAATTTACCTTTGATAAATTTCAATTCATTTCTAATCTTTAAACTTCTTGAAAAGGTTCTAACTTCTTCAGTTGTATTTTGAACATTTATAACCAAGGAACCAATTGTTGGAACAGAACCTCCATTTCTGCTGATTTCAGCACCTAAATTTTGAAAAGCTCCAGAAGTATTCGATTGATATTCCAAGATTGAATTATTTCCCCAAACTATCGCATCTGTCGGACTAGAAACAACCGCCGAACCTGCAGTGTTTTTCACAATAAATGTTCCGTTGATTGTAACATTTTTTGCAGCAAATCCGCCACTTGTTCCAGAACCTGCGCTTCTTAATTCTAATGTTCCATTTACAGTCAGGGTTTCAATAAATGAACTTGCCACTTCTGTGCTACTTCCACTTACTCTTCTCCCAACAACCGCTACCATTAATCGACCATTTGAAGCTATTGAAATTGAACCACCTGTACCATTTGTTGTTGTGTTGAAGTACAGATTTCGAGCAGATGAACCAGTCATTATTTGAATTGTTGAAATTTTTAGTACCCCGCGTACTATCTCTAATGACTTACAGACAAAAGTTTGAGGTATTCTCACTGTATCGGTTGAATTTGTAAGGTCAACAATTAAATTAATATTGGTATTATAAGACCCAATAGAAGCGGCAGAACCACTAAAACCTAAATCGCTTCCTGCTACTCCTCCTCCGTCTCCACGGTCTCCATCACCAGAAAATCGTAAAAAGCCATCACCTAAACACCAATTTTGATCAACAGAACTTGCCAAACTTATTGTACCTAAAACTGTCAAAGTCATGTTCGCATTAATACTTAAAGAACGACTTGTTCCGTTTACAATTAATCTTCCAACAGTTCTATTATCACTTACAACAATTGAATGTCCTGTGGACAAAGTTGCGTTATCCGTTGCACCTGGAATTGCACCCGTTCCTCCTGCATGCCAAGTCGCAGGGTCATTCCAATTTCCACTTTGTACACTTGAGAAGGATGCTGCATGAGCAAAAAATGCTGCGAAAACAAATAGCATAGAACAGCTAATTTGAATGGTAAACTTTTTTAGTTTTTTTAGAATTGTATTAAATTTCAACATGGTAAATTTGTTTTTTGAGTTTTGCAAAACAAACTTACAACGGAAATTATCCCCTACCTAAAATAGTACTTGGACAAGTGTTGGACAGTGTAAAAAATAGTTTTTAAATGATTGATTAACAAAGTATTAACTTTTTGTTAATTCTGTGATTTTTTCGATCAAATTGGAGAAATTATCTTCTTGAGGTATCTCTTATTTTTTCCTTAATCGATAACTCGATTTATGAATTGCATCGAGTGAAAATTCTATCATGCTTGCCATCTCTTTTGTACTATAATCCAATTTAGTCAGGACAAGAATTCGAACTTCATTGGCTGTGAGTTGTGAAAAATTTTGTTTTAAGAGATCAATAAATTTAGGATGAACTTGATTAAATAAAGTGCTAAATTGAAGCCAATCTTGTTGAGTAACAATAACAGAATTATTTAACTTTTCAATAAACTCCATTTTATCAAAAGAACTGTTCTCAGACTTTAAACTTTCAAGCTCAGATTTGATGCTTTCAATAAATTCATTTTGCTTGCTTCTATTTTCTTTAAAAAGAGAAAGTTCCTTTTCCGCAGTTTGCAATTCTTTTTGAAGTATCTCTTGTTTGAATTTCAACTCATTTTCTTTTCGTTTGTTATTGGCTGAAATTGATTTAAACACAAAATATACTGCCACTAAAGACAAAATTAGAATTACGATAAACAAATTCCGCTGAAAGATAGAATTTTCTTTATCAAGATTTAATTTATCCATGCGCGCCTGTTTCAGCTCCAATTCAAATTCTCGTGCACCTGTTAAAATTTGATTCTTTTTTAATTTCTTTTGAAGTTCATTTTTGATTTCTATTCCTTTGTTATAAAAAATATATGCTTCTTTATGTTTTCCGCTTTCGAAAAGATAAATCGCTTTTTTTAAATAATAAGTTTGTTGTAACCTTCTTTTTTCCAACAAATCCTCCATTTTTAGAATTTCTGAGTCGTAGTAAGCTGCCTTTGTAAAGTTTTTATTTTTTGAAGCAATATCCATTAATAAACATAAAGTTTCAAAAGCACTTTGTCTTTCACCATATTTTAGGGAATAACTTAAGTCAATTTGTAAACAAGAATCCGCTTCTTTCAAACGATTTAATTTGTATAATTCTGCTGCTTGGTTACCATGTGAAATTCCAAACCAAACGCGGTCTTTTTCTTCACTAACAAAATCAAGAATTCGTTTGTAACTTTCAATTGCTTTTTGGCTTTCGCGCATGTAACCAAAACACAAACCTTTATTGTTGTAAAAATTAATTTTTGACCAATTCCATTTTTCTTTCTCGATGTATTTTTCTGCCTGATTTAGATAAAACATCGAAGTTGAATATTCGCGCATTCTTAAATAAAACTCACCTAAATTAGATAAAGCTTGAAAACTCATACTGGCTTTGTCATAGCCGATTTTTTTAAAAAGCATTTCAGATTTTAAATAATATCGCAAAGCAAAACGCTCCTTATTCTCTTCTTCCAAAAGTAAAAAACCAGCTAAACTTTGATAAACCAATGCGAGCAAATTTTCTTGCTTTGACGAATTATTTTCACTGGATTGAATTTCTTTGATGAGTTTGAAATAATCCTGCTTAACTGAATTAGAATTTCGTTGTTTTCCACTATTTAAATAAATAGTTCGTAGATAGCTGAGTAAAAAAACATTTCTTTGGTCTGAAATGATATTCTTTTTCGCAGAAATTAATTTTATTTTACGAAATAAAACACTTGAGTCTTGAAGAAGGTAAAACTTTTGTGTTGTGAAAATTGCGTCTTCCAACTTGGTTTCCTCAAAATTTTCTTGGAAACAGTTTTCTAAATTCTGGGTTTTTCCAAAGAAAAAAACACTTGAAAAAATGAGAAGAAATAAAAAGCCTTTCATGTCAATTTTCAATTTTCTCAAAAGCCTCATACAAATCTAAAAAATAAAAAGATGTTGCACTTGATTCGTTAAACAATAGTTTCACTTGTTCTTGAGGAATGGATTTTAACTTGTATGACTGAAACAAATTGTTTTCAAAATATTCATCGGCAAAGCAGAAATGATATTTGTTTGATGAAGAAAGAATAGATGTTTTACTTTCAATAATTTCGCTTAAATTTTTACCAGGAACAAAAAGAAAAGAGGAGTTTTCTTTGGCTAAAAAGTTAAAATCCTCCTCGGGTTTCAGAATTTTATAATACACCAAACCGTCCTTTTTATCCTCAAAATTAAGAACAAGTATTTGATAAGTTGACTCATTTTTGAAGTACATCTTTTTTTGCGCCACTTGTTTACTTAAGGGTTTAAAATCGAAAAAATTAATTGAATTTAGCGATTTATTTTTAATATTTACGCAGGAATCAACTTCATTGGCTTGCATTAATTCTTGAACTTTAGAAGAAATTTGAACAAAATTTTCTATTTTTTCATTCCTAAATGGATTCCTATTCTTTAGTTGAATTTCAAGAGGTGTCAAGTGCAAATAGCCATTTCCTGCATCGAAAGGTGTTTCCTCCACTTCTTCCTTCTTTTTAATTGTTTTAAGAATTGAATCCATTTTTATGCGTTCTTCTTTCGAAAAATTCGAGAAAGTTGATTTTGTTTCAATGTCTTTTACATCCATATTCTGCTGAAGGAAATAATAAACAGCAAAACCTATCAAGGTCAAAGACACAAAAATTGCACTTGTTTTGATCCAATTTATTTTGTTTGAAACCAAGGCTTTTCGCTTGAAATAAAGATCTTCTCCATTTCGAATGGATTGTTGAATTTCATTTAATTTCTGTAAATGTTCTTGATTAAGTTGTAATAAATTCAATTGATTTATAATCCAAAATGCTACTCTGTTGGATGTTTTTGGATGTTTAAAAAATTGGATTCCGTTTTCAATTAATTCAACCTTAGCGGAATAATATTGCTCATCAAAGTGATTTAATATTGAAATAAGTTCATTTGAAAAAGCAAAACCTATCGTTTGAATTAATTCTTTTTCACTTGCAACTTTTTTTGATTCTTCAACAATTTTTTGATGTTTTTTTCTAAGCTCACTTGCAATTTTATCCTGCAAAATGGGAGAAGAATTCTTATCTAAAAGATTGATAAAAGAGGCAACAATTAACAATTCTTTTAAAGATTTATTTTCGCAATTTTTAACTAAAATAGGGATTAAATAGGGCGACAAAAATCGTTTAAACTCAGGAAAAAGAAAATGGTTTTTAAGTGAATCGATGTCAAAATTATTGACTGAAAGATTTTCCTTGGTAAGTAAATTCAATAAGACCAAGTTTCCTTGAATCCATTGGTCAAAAACTATCAATTTTTCACTTGAAATAGTTTGTATCAAAGTTATAAATTCTATTTCTGACAATTGCTTGTCTCCAAAAATAAAAATTACATTTTCCGAATATTTTAATTTAGCTTTTTCAATACATAATTCGTGAAGCAATAAATCATTGACTTTTTCTAGCGACAAAAAATCAGCAATTGCTTTTAAAGGTATGTATTTGAGCTTCATTCAAACTTAGCGTTTAAGGTGTTTGATTGCACGAAGAATTTCCTTATCGAAATTTGAAATGACGGTGTAATATCCTTGCTCGGTCCACAATTGACGTGCAATTTCAGCTTTAATATTTTGTTTAATCAAGTGTTTACTTAAAGCCAAATCACGTGAGCTTTTATAAATTTTAAAGTTTTTTTCTGCGTAACTAACGAAACTTTCCAAGATGGCCTCGCTGACCACAAAGGTTTTATTAAATTGTTTGAGGTTTTTCCAATTTTGACGTTTATTAGCTAAATAATCAAAGGCAAAATTCTGAAAAACAGGACTATAACGTAATTCTGTAAAATACCAACTCGAACCTGTTGTGTCTAAAGGAATGAAAATGTCTGGCAAAATTCCACCGCCTCCATAAACAATTTTTCCTTTAGGAGTTTTATATTTTAATGAATCAACGAGCAATGTACTATCGACTTTGTAAAGTTCGCCGTTTTCATAACGCTCCATTTGATCTTCGTAATATTCTTCGTAATCTTTAGAATAAGGTTTTTGAATACATCTTCCAGTTGGAGTATAATAACGAGCAATAGTCAGACGTAAATTACTTCCATCTTTTAACAAAATATCTTCTTGCACCAAACCTTTTCCAAATGAACGTCTTCCCATAATTGTGGCGCGGTCATTATCTTGCAAAGCTCCAGCAACAATCTCGCTTGCAGAAGCAGAATTACTATTTATTAAAACAACAACTTCAATGTTTTCCAAAATACCTTTGTCAGTTGCCTTATAAACTGTTTCACGAGAATGTGAACCTTTTGTTTTTACGATGGGTAAATTATCGGCTAAAAACTCATCCACAATTTCTGTTGCAGTTTGCAGAACTCCACCTCCATTGTTTCTAAGGTCGAAAATCAACTTTTTCATTCCTTCTTTTTCAAGTGCAGCGGCAGCTTTTGAAAATTCGTATGAAGAAGCAACTGAAAACTGATCCAATTTGATGTAACCAATATCATTAGAAAGCATGGTACTACAAACAATAGACTCAATAGGAATACTTCCACGAATAATTGTTTTTTGAATTTTTTTACCATTTCTAAGCAATTCAACTTTCACCGGAGTTTTTTCTTTCCCCTTAAGAAGTTTCATTACTTTTTCACTGCTAATTTTTTTCTTGGTAACAACTTTCCCGTCCACTTTCAAAATTTTATCGCCAGACAAAACCCCAACTTGGTCCGCTGGAGCACCAGGAACAACATTTGTAATGCAAATTGTATCTCGAATGACTCCAAAGCGTACACCTACACCTCCAAATTTTCCTTCAATCATTTCATTCATTGCTTTGAGTTCATTCGCAGGAATGTAATTGCTATGTGGATCCAATTTATGAAGCATATCGGAAATTGCATCTTCAAAAATTCTGTCAGCATTTAAGGTGTCGACGTATTTTCTGTCTAAAATTTCAATAATATCTTTAACCTTTGAATATTTTTCCTCGCCCGCATTTAAAGCATAGTTTTTACCATTGGGAGTTAAAATATGTCCCAACCAAAGACCAATGGCTAATGTTAGCGCCAAAGTAAAAGGAAGTAAGTAGTTGTTGTTTGAATTATCTTTCATCAAATGGATTTTCTATTTGCGTTACTTGTAAACCTGCTTCCTTCAAGAAATCAACTCCTGTGGAATCTTTATAAATATTCATGAAGACTAAACGAGTTACTCCTGCTTGCAAAATTAACTTGCTGCAATCTTTACAGGGAGATAAAGTTAAATATAAAGTTGAATTTACGCAATTATTTGTTGATTTTGCAACTTTTAATATGGCGTTCGCTTCTGCGTGAAGCACATACCAATGAGTGTCACCCAAATCATTTTCACAACAATTGTCAAATCCTGCTGGGGTACCGTTGTAACCATCTGAAATAATCATTCCATCTTTTACAATGATTGCTCCAACTTTTTTCCGAGAACAATGAGATAATTCTGCCCATGTGTGAGCCATGCGTAAATATGCTTTGTCGTATCGTTCTTGTTTAATGTCCATAAATTTTACTACGTAATTCTGAAATTTCACAAAAATAGATAAAGAAATTGAGAATTAATGTAAAGACTTCATTAAATAAAGTTAAAAAAAGATGGCCTTTTTGAACCAAATAGTCAACAAATTGTTGTATATTTTATAGATTTTTTATAAATTTGTAAAATAATTAACTGAATGGTACCATACAAAGCAGGTTCTTTTTTAGAGCAAATCCAAATTCCTTCTGACTTGAGGGAGAAATTCAGTGTGGATGATTTACCACAGGTTTCTGATGAATTAAGACAATATATAGTTGATGTAATATCTGAAATTGGGAATTCTCATTTCGGGGCAAGCCTTGGAGTTGTTGAATTAACAGTTGCATTGCATTACGTTTTTAATACTCCTTACGATCAATTGGTTTGGGACGTTGGTCACCAAGCTTACGGACATAAAATTTTAACTGGAAGAAGAGACGTTTTTCACACAAATAGAATCAAAGGAGGAATTTCAGGTTTCCCGAAACGTTCTGAAAGTGAATACGATACTTTTGGTGTTGGACATTCATCCACCTCTATTTCTGCTGCACTTGGAATGGCGGTTGCAAATCGTTACAAAGGAGAAAAAAACCGTCAACACATTGCTGTAATTGGCGATGGTTCGATGACTGCTGGTTTGGCGTTTGAAGGAATGAACCACGCAGGTTTTGAAAAAGACGCCAATTTGTTGGTCATTTTGAATGATAATTGCATGTCAATTGATCCTAACGTAGGTGCTTTAAAAGAATATTTAACAGACATCACAACCTCACATACGTACAACAAAGTGAAAGACGATGTATGGAAAATGTTAGGAAAAATTTCCAAATTTGGTCCAGATGCTCAAAAAGTTGTTTCAAAAATATCTCACGCTTTAAAAGGTTCTTTACTGAAACAAAGTAATTTATTCGAAGCATTAAATTTCCGCTATTTCGGTCCGGTTGATGGTCACGATGTGGTTGGTTTAGCAAAAGTAATGGAAGACCTAAAGGATATTCCTGGTCCAAAATTATTGCATTGCATTACCATGAAAGGAAAAGGATATAAATATTCTGAGGAAGGAAATCCTACCAAATGGCATGCTCCAGGCGTTTTTAACAAAGAAACAGGTGAAATAATTAAGGTTGTTCCAAAATCACCGGAACCACCTAAATACCAAGATGTTTTTGGTCATACTATCGTTGAATTAGCTGAGAAAAATGAAAAAATCATGGGCGTTACTCCGGCGATGCCTTCAGGTTGTTCGTTGACTTTCATGATGGAAGCAATGCCTGATCGCTCATTTGACGTTGGAATTGCAGAACAACATGCTGTAACTTTTTCAGCGGGCTTGGCAACGCAAGGAATGGTTCCATTTTGTAATATTTACTCCTCTTTCATGCAACGTGCTTACGATCAAGTACTTCACGATGTGGCTTTGCAAAATTTAAACGTTGTTTTTTGTTTAGATCGAGGAGGTTTGGTTGGTGCTGACGGTGCAACACATCATGGTGCTTATGACCTTGCTTACATGCGTTCGATTCCAAATATGGTAGTTTCTGCCCCGATGAATGAAAAGGAATTGAGAAATTTAATGTTCACAGCTCAGCAAGAAAACATGGGTCCATTTTCAATTAGATATCCTCGTGGAAATGGAGTGATGTTGGAATGGAAAACACCATTAAAAGCTGTAAAAGTTGGAACAGGAAGAAAAGTTTCTGCTGGAGAAGACATTGCAATTTTGACAATTGGACATTTAGGAAATACAGCACAAGAAGCCATTCAAGAATTAAAAGCTGATGGAATTTCTGCTGCACATTACGATATGCGTTTCATTAAACCTTTGGATGAAGTATTATTGCATGAGGTTTTCACGAAATTCAATAAAGTTATTACTGTGGAAGATGGCTGTTTGATGGGAGGAATGGGAAGCGCTGTTTTGGAATTTATGGCAGATAATAATTATTCTTCACAAGTCATTCGCCTTGGAATTCCAGACAAATACATTCATCACGGCACACAAGATCAATTACATGAAGAATGTGGATTTGATAAAAAAGGAATCATTACGACTGTAAAAAAAGCAGTAAACTATCAAGAAGGTTCGATTGTTCAAGAAAAAGTTGGATAAAAAGTTAAAATTTCTTCAAACAATACAAAGATAACTTTTTAGTACATTTGTAAACTAAAGTAAAGGTCTTGAAACTTAATTTATCGACTAAAAAATTTTCTTCCATTATCAATTCTGAATTGGTCGGGAATATTACTGACCTTTGTATTCAAACGATTGCATACGACACACGTAAAATATTAAATGCTGGAAATACTGTTTTTTTCGCGTTGAACGGTGATTTTCGAGACGGACACTCTTTTGTCAAAGATGCTTATCTTGCAAATGTTCGAATTTTTGTAGCATCCGATAAGAACTTTGTTGAAAACAACAAAATGAATTTCCCTGATGCTCAATTTCATGTGGTTGATTCTACCTTAAATGCACTTCAAAAATTAGCAATTCATCACAGAAAACAATTTGATATTCCAGTACTTGGAATTACTGGAAGTGTAGGAAAAACTATCGTCAAGGAATGGTTATATCATTTGTTGAAGAATAAATTTCATATTGTACGTAGCCCAAAAAGTTATAATTCTCAACTCGGAGTAGCTTTATCTATACTAGAAATGAACGCTGAACATGAGTTGGCCATTTTTGAAGCGGGAATTTCAAAGCCAAATGAGATGCAATTTTTAGCCGAGATGATACAGGCGAAAATTGGAATTTTTACAGCTTTTGGGTCTGCACACGCGCAAAATTTTGATTCAAAAAGTCAACATTTAGCAGAGAAGGAAAAATTATTTGTACAATGTGAAAAGGTACTTGTAAACAATAATATTCCAACAAATTTAAATACAAATTGCGAAAAAATTTCAATTGAGGACTTTGAATCTCTTCTGAAATTTTCCCCTTTCCAAGATAATGCCAGTCTACAAAATTTAAGTTTAGCAATTGCTGCTGCAAAAGTATTTAAGTTAAGTGATGAAGAATTAATTCAGCAAATTAAAAGTCTTCCACGATTGGCAATGCGCATGGAAACCTTTGATGGCATCAATGGGAATGTAATCATAAATGATGCATACAACGTTGATTTAGATGCCTTGAGTCAATCCTTAGAGTACCAGCAAAGTATTGCTAAAAATAGACTGAGAACTGCAATTATTGGGGTTGATGGATTGGATGAAAATCAGATTCAAAGGATAAAAAGTAAACTGCGCGATTACAATCTTTATCAATGTTTTTTTGTTAATGGAAATGAACTTCCACCAATTGAAAAAATTCATCAGCAGGTAGTTTTGGTAAAAGGAACTCGGGTAGGAGAAATCCAACGAATTGCGAATCTTTTTCAATTGAAAAAACATAAAACTCGCGTTGAAATAAATTTAAGTGCCGTAAAGAATAATTTAACATTTTTCAGAAATTCCATAACAAAAGATTGCAAAATTTTGGTGATGGTAAAGGCTTCTTCCTACGGTTCTGGTGCCGAAAAAATGGCAGAATACCTAGAGAAAAATGGAGTAGAATATTTGGGCGTGGCCTATATCGATGAAGGAATTGAATTGAGAAAACATGGAGTAAATCTTCCTATTTTGGTCATGAATCCCGATGAAGATGGTTTCGAAGATTTAATTCGTTTCAAACTTGAGCCGAGTATTTATTCATTCGAGTTACTAGAAAGTTTTACGAAAGCACTGATTAACAATTCCTTAGAAAATTATCCCATTCATTTGAAATTTGACACGGGAATGCATCGTTTAGGTTTTGAAAATCAAGAAAGACAGGCATTGTTGGAGATAATTTTGTCGCAACCTGAACTAAAAATTCAAAGTATTTATTCTCATTTAGCGGATTCAGACAATTATGAATCAAAAGAATTTACGCAATCACAAATTTCTGTATTCCAAGAGATTAGTGATTTTTTCTCACAAAAATTAGCCTATCCGTTTATCAAACACATCCTTAACAGCGAAGGGATTACGCGTTTTCCATCTGCTCAATTTGACATGGTAAGAATTGGAATTGGATTATATGGAATTAGTTCAAATTCAGAGTTGAAAAGAATGTTATCCCCAGCAATTTCGTGGTTTTCTATTATTTCTCAACTTAAAACCATCAGAAAAGGAGAAAGCGTTGGATACAGCCGCCGATTTATTGCTGAAAAAGAAACTAAAATTGCCATTATTCCTGTGGGCTATGCTGATGGATTCAAACGTAATCTTAGCCTAGGAAAAGGTGGAATGTATGTCGCTGGAAAATTTTGTCCAGTTGTTGGAAATGTTTGTATGGATATGACAATGATTGATGTTTCTCTAGTGGATTGTGAAGAAGGAACACGCGTTGAAATTATTGGAGATTTTCAAAAAATTGAGGATTTAGCAAATGCAATGCAAACAATACCCTACGAAGTTTTGACCTCGATGTCAAAAAGATTAGCACGAATATATGTAGAGGAATAGAATACCTTACTTCAAATTAATCTTAACCTTTTTGTCTTGGTTTAATTCAAATGAAGCGCTTTTGAAGGAAGGGGCACTAAATGTCTCTCTAGCATTATTCGAAAAGGCATATTTTTCTGTTGGAACACCAAACATATTTTTGTCCAGAACACCATTTGCATTCTCATCATGATATACAGCAAAAGCGTAAGTGTTTAATGGTAAATTTTTAAAAACTATTTCTGTAGAACTTGCTTCTTGTACCTTATTTTTGTAATTTTTTGTCACAGAAGGAAAACTATCCCCTTCTCTATATAAAGCAATTCTGATGTTTCCTTTTTTCGAATCAAGACCTTTTAACTCAACGGTTAAATCAAAGTCCTTAGATTGAAAAAATGAACTAAAAAAACAAAGGCAAGCAACAAAATAATTCATGATATACAAAACAAATTAATTTTGATTTTGTTCGATTTCAATTTTTATTTCCTTCTCTTGAGGTTTTATTTTTTGCTGTTCAACAATTTTTTCAAAGCGCGAAAAAATAAGCCAAATAAGTCCAATCAATAGTAGTGCATAAAAAGTAAATTTTATTAAAAAGAACTTACTTGCTTTTGGTGAAACGAACTTTTGTAATTCAATTTTTCTTTCCACCTTCTCTTCTTGATTTGTGTTTACTGGCATTTCTTTTAAGTTGGGCTTAAATTTAAGACTAGAAATGATATGAAATCACAAAAAATACTTATTTTTGAAAAAAAATTCATCTTGAAATCAAATTATTTACTAATTCTTTCTGTACTTTATTCCTTGAATTTCTTTTCGCAAGATAGTGATTCAGAAGAAAAATTGATTTCTCGTTTTCGACCAGGAGTAATGTGGTTTTATACTGGATTAAAACCTGCAACACCAGAAAAAGTTAGAAAATACGATCGATTAATTGTTGATCTTGTTTATAATGATTGGCTTTCTAAAGAAATAAAACCGTTCAAAAACAAGGCAACTTCCATAGGTTTTAATACACATTTAATGTTTGATTTACCAATCACAAAAGGTAACACAATTTCTTTTGGCACAGGAATATCATACGGACTTTACCGGGTGCATACAAATGGATATTTTGTTAGAAGTGAATTATTTCAAAAGACTGAATTTTTTAATGATGCTTCACTTTATGGAGTTGAAAAATCTGTTTTTAAGCTTAATACTTTATCTGTTCCTTTTGAATTGCGTTTTAGGGGTAAAAACTGGAAGCACGCCAAATTCCACGTAGGAGCAAGGGTTTCTTATCAATTTCATGGATCCACAACATTGTCCTCAACAAATGAAAAGATTGAAAGTCAGCAGAAAACGATTGGCTTTTATGATTTAAATCCAATCAATGTGAGCTCGCATATTCGTTTTGGAATTAGAAATTGGAGTTTATATGCTTCGTATGGTTTTTTACCTTTGTTTAAATCAAGCGAAAGCGTTCAATTAAACCCATTTCAATTTGGTGTGAGTCTATCACTTTTTTAGAAAATTTAGCCAAGGATTTCACTAATTTCACGGATTGGTTCAATGCTTAAAAGTGAAAAAATAAACAATAATTTTAATCTAATTTCGTGTAAATACATGTAATATGTGGCGAAGTTAAAGCCACGGATTTCACC
>CAZHLZ010000055.1:0-14040 GCA_964532475.1 uncultured Chitinophaga sp. | reverse complement strand
ATACTCCAGAGAAGGAAATTGATTTGTATTTAATAAATCAATAATACTAATGTATCTTTTTATTGCACTTCTGTATGACATAATGCAAATCTACTCTTTTTTTTCTGAGCGACATGTTTTGGCGGTCTCATTTTGGAATTTTGTCAAAAAGTTAATTATGAATGAAAAAGTGTATTTAAACCAAAAGCATAGTAAGATAATACCTTTGATAAGAAAGAGTAGTTCGTTTGCATTTATTTTTCCATATAGCACTTCACTTACAGAGATAGAAAATGAGTGCCGATTTAAAGAAATTAAAGCAAAAATAAAAGATCAAGGATTTGGATTTGGAAGAATGTATAATTCTTTAAATATAAAAAGAATTGAATATACGGAAAAGATTCTTTTCATTAAAGATATTCCAAAAATGGATGTGCTAAATTTATTACGAAACCAAGGCGAAATCTACTTTATTTACAAAGACGACAATGAGTTTTTTGAATATAAATTTGACGGAAAAGCTGTGCAAATCACAGATGAGTTTGACATAATCTTAATGAATCGTGATTTTGTGACTTTTTTGGATTCCTTTCTACGTGCAGTTTCCTTAGGAGCTGACCGTAACGTTTTTTTAGACAAGCCAAAAATCAATTATTTACATGAGCCGATGGTTTTAAGCTTTAATCAAATGGCTTATCATGGGAAACGGGATGGTGATGAAGATGCAATTATACTAATCGATAATATAAATACCGCGAAAGATGAAATTTAAACCTACGCTCGTCCTTGAAATGGACATGATGAAGACTTTACTTGATGATTTTGAAAAACTGGAACAATTGCTTCTTGATATAGAAAATGCAGATGCTTTTTGGTTAAATCAACAAAATAAAAGTTTGTATTTGATTTTAGAAAAGGAATATCATAAATGCAGAAATAAAAAAGACTTTTCAATTGAGAATTATTACAAGATTGTTTTTAATAAGGCTTTTAAAACTATTCCAAATTTTGATATCAGAGTTTATGAGGATTTTTATGAAATTGATTTTAAATTTTACGCTACATTTTTAAACTATTATCAATATTTTAAATGTAAGCGTGTGCTAAAATTAATTGATGAACTGAAAAATCAGTTTGAAAAATCAGAACTTGAAGCTGATTCTATTTTTGCTCAACTTGAGGAAATTAAAAAGGAATATGGGACAATGTTGAAAAGAAAAATTTAAGTAAGTTCAGAGGATAAAAATATAGTTGTAAATTAGAAATCGCAAAAATGAACAATTATTATTTGCCACTTAAATTTAAAATTGAAAGCAAAAGCCAATGCACCTCTTTGATATCAAAAGACAAAAAATATTTACTGACTTAACAATCAGTGAAAATGATTTTTCTGTTTTTGATAGAGTTGATTATTCTTTTCTTGATGCTAGGAAAAATAAATGGATTGATTTTTTTGAAGAAAATAATCACAGTGATATTATTTTCTATGATTTGAGCCTAGAGGCACTTGAACAAGTTTTTAGTTTCAATGAATTAATCAAATCTCAAACTGAAGTTGAAATGCAACTCAGTTTTGATTTTTACATAAAGTTTCTTTCTATAAAAAAGAGATTATACTTTAATTCAATTGTTTCCGCACAAAAGTTCCTGGTATTAAGTCTGATCTATTCAAAATACCACAGTTTTTTTCTGATTTCCATTGAATCCTTTTTTTCAAAACTTGAAAATGCGATTTTTGAGAAGGACATGGATGATTTATTTTGTAAACTACTTGTTCGATATGAAACACCCTATTTGATAGTCCAAAATTTCCACAATTTAAATTCTGATGAAATTGACATCCTTATCGCAGCATTAATTGGAAAAAATTGTCGGAACCATGAGATTTTTTCCATTAAACCAAGTAAACAAGAATTTTCTTCAATCATGACGATTGGAGACGTTTATTTTCCTTACAAAAACAATATTCTAATTCGTACCTTCATCATGGTTAAACTTGGTAAGTTTTGCAATAATTATGACTTTGCTTGTTTTTTCACTCGAACTTCCAAAGAATTCGAACATAATCCTAGAAAATATTTAAAGCAATTTGATTTTTGGAGTAGGGCTTTAATTTTAACATACGGTGCTAGAAATTTTCTTCATTTTAACTTGACTGATATCATTGATTATTTGGAACACATGAAGTTTTCTAGCAATGATACCTATTCTCTGAAAGGACGAACGTCAGTGACTTTGCAAAGAGCTGCTCAAATTTGGCATGGAAGAGTTTTTTATGAAGATCATAAAATATTGAGAAAATTAAAATGGACTGGTTTGCCTAAAGAGTTTGATTTATCGTTCGATTATAAAAAGAATGAGTATAAATGTGTTCAGTTAATATCGGGAGAAGAATTGTATCAAGAAGGGGAAGCTATGCAACATTGTGTGATAACCTATACCCATAGTTCTCGCCAAACTCATTGCACAATTTGGTCCTTACAAATTAAAAACGACAACTCTTTTACCAGAATTTTAACTATCGAAGTGCGTGAAAAAGTCATTGTACAAGCGCGGAAATTACAAAATAGATTACCTAGAAAAAAGGATATGGAAGTATTAAGAGAATGGGCTGAAAGAATGGGGTATAAGATCGATCTGTATAAGAATGAATAAACTTTTACATTCAAAAAAATGTAAGAAAAGATTCCAAGCCTTTCATGATTGCCAAGTAAGAAAAAGAGCGTATTTTTTTAATTCAAAACCTGATTCTGCACAAAAACACGGTAAATAAGTCTAATTGCCGTGTTTTTGTGTAAAAAAGATTTTAAAAATTTAAAAATCATATTGTTACTTATTCAAAAAGTCTAAAAAATAGAATAAATTTGAAGCCAAAATTAACTGCAAATAAATTAGAATTAATGGAAGAAGAACCAATCAATGAAGATCTTCTAAATGATTTAAAGGGAATTGCTTTACAGATGCAAGCACTAAATGAACAGGCGTATCATGCCTACTTACCTTTAGTAAACGACATCATTCAGGCTGATAATCGAGATTTACATGAAATAGAACATTTGATGGATAGACTGCTCACTTTTGCTTGTGATGAAAAATGTTTGGAATTGTTTAAAAGAATCTGTCGTCACTTATGGGGTTTTAACAAAGAAGTAGCTGCTTATCACATCAATGCATATCGAGAAATGTGGGATAGTGATGACGAGGAAGAATAGTTTTTTGTTGCGATAATATCCAAAAAATGGTCATTATCGCGACAAAAAACTGAATTCAAATAAAATCTAAGCGACCTTGATACCGACCAAGATAAAATATTGTATATCAAAATTTTAATAATTTATAAATCTTTTGGATTGTGACGCACCGACCAAGATGAACAAATCGACGAATTTATAGTTTTTAATTGCGCAAAATATAAGATTTTTATACAAATCGCAATAAAAAACTAAAAATATCAATCAATTATTTTGGGGGAAAACAATCTGATTTTTTGTTAATGTTTGTGTTCAATATCTATAAAATATTTTTGTAACAAATTTAGCATATATTTGTTACAAAAATTTAAACTTTTTGTCGCAAAAATATACTATATTTGCGACAAAATAATACTAAAAAAGTCATGCAAAGTATTGATGATAAGATTATTGTAAAATTAAAAAAAGCCAAGGGGGGCTCGCTATTTTTTGTAGATGATTTTTTATCATTTGGCACAGCGAAAGCGGTTGCAAAAGCTTTAGAAAGATTAGTTGATTCTGGAGAGATTTCACGAGTTGCAAGAGGCATTTATTCTCGATTGGAAAAAGATCAAATCCTTGGAGAATTAAAACCAACAACTGAGAAAATTGCAGAAGCCATTGCAAAAAGAGATAAGGCACGCATTATGCCAACAGGTGTACTAGCCTTGAACGCTTTAGGTTTATCTACTCAAGTACCGATGAATGTGGTGTACCTTAGCGATGGTGCAGCACGAAAAATTGACTTAGGAAGAAGGAAAATTTTATTTAAAAAAACTGCGCCAAAAAATTTAGCAACGATTGGGAAAATTAGCGGTTTGGTTATTCAAGCGTTAAAGGAACTTGGAAAAGACAAGGTAAGCGAAAAAGAAATTTCTATTATATTGGAAAAACTAGCGAAAGAAGAAACTCATCGTTTAGTACACGACATCAAATTGGCTCCAGAATGGATTCGAGTAATCATGCGAAAAGCATTAAAAAATGACTAGGATGGTAAAATGGTTATCAGTACCTGAACAAAGGAAAATAAATGTTTTCGAACAAATTTCAGAAAAAACTGGAATGAATGCTTTTGCAGTTGAAAAAGATTGGTGGGTCGTACAAGCCTTAACGAGTATTTTTGAATTGGAAGACTCAAAATATTTAGTGTTTAAAGGTGGTACTTCTTTGAGTAAAGCATGGGGATTGATTGAGCGTTTTTCGGAAGATGTTGATTTGGCAATTGATAGAAGCTTTTTGGGTTTTGATGGTGAATTGAGTAAAAATCAACGAACCGAATTACGCAAAAAAGCAAGTAGCTACACTTCAGGAGAATTTAAACAAAAACTAGAGCAAAAGTTTGCAGAAAGAGGATTTGAAGGTCTAATTTTTAAATTGGTAGAAGCAACGGACAGTGACCAAGACCCACGAATCATTGAAATTTATTACCCAAACCTGATACAAAAACCTGAATATTTAGAAGCTAGAGTTCAAATTGAAATTGGTTGTCGTTCGTTAAAAGAACCGTTTACCATATGCCCAGTTGCATCATTGGTTGATATTTATTATCCGAAAATGGAATTTGCTCAGCCAAGTATTCAAGTGCCATCAGTAAATCCTGAAAGAACTTTCTTGGAGAAAATATTTTTGTTGCACGAAGAATTTCAGCGACCTTTCGAAAAAATGCGCTATGACAGATTAAGCAGACATTTGTATGATATTGTTGCTTTGTCCAAAACGGAATTTGCAGAAAAAGCTCTTTCTAATCAAGAATTGTATGAAACAATTGTAATCCATCGACATAAATTTACTCGTGTTGGTGGAGTGAACTACAATTTACATCAAGCTAAAACCATCAATCCTATTCCAATTCCAGAAGTGATTGCTGAATGGGAAAAAGATTACAAAACCATGATTGAACAAATGATTTATGAGGAAAAACCACATACATTTAAAGAAATCATTCAAGAATTGTCGAACTTAAAAGCACGGATTAACACTTTGGATTGGGAGTTTAAAGAAGCATTTCCTGTTTCAAATTAGACTGAAATAATTTTTTGAATCTAAAAATAGTACAAAAATTAAAAAAGCATTCCAAAAACTGAAATGCCTTTCTTGTAAATATGGGTCAAAAAAAGTTATGAAAGGTTTTTAATAGTCTCAATCAACTCTTTTTGTGGGAAACAATCACTCTTATCTTTACGGAATGAAACATGCGTATAAATTCCAGGACTACCATCCAAGGCATTAGTTGAAAATTCCCACATATCTTCATTGTAAGTTTTTAGAATGTTGTAAGTTTCACACAAATAATTCAATAAAATTTGCAAAGATCTTAATTGTGATGAGGTGTATTTTTGATAATAAAAATGACCTCGAAATGGTTTATCTAATTTTAAAACTTCTTCCTTTGGAAGTTCTGTTCCAGGTGAAGAATAAAATTTTGGACTTCCTTTCAACATTGGATTTTCTTTTCTGGTAAGTGGTCCCCATGAACATAATTCAATTCCGATTGATTCTTGATTTAGTTGTTTGTTAAATTTAGATTTTGTACCAAGGTGATGCGCCCAATGTTTGGAACTGAAGCATTGGTGAATTACTCCTTCACGATCGATGATAAAGGCCACTCCTACTCTGCTTGGAGTTTTTGCCCACCACGCCATTACGTTTTTAGCGTTTCCGTTGGAAACTGTGTGATGAAGCACGATTTGTTTTTTAAGGTGTTCTTCTTGGTAGTATTGGTTTTCATTTAATCGGACTTGGATTATTTTGCTAGTATCTAGTTTTGGGATGTTTGTTTTCATGGTTTGGATATTAAGATTTTAGGATTATTAAATTTTCAAATGCTGACTTCGAGTACCTCAGTCTGCATTTGTTACTTTCGTTTGTCGGGAGAAGTGCTTGAAAATGTGATAACATTGAACATTTCACGAAGTCTGGAGCGCACACGGTTTCCGTAGATTTTTTCAAGATCATTGGCATTGAGGTTAGTGGTGGCGTGGGTGATGCGTTTGTGTGTTTTGAGATATTCATATCGAGTTAGGAGAATTTCTCCAATCACATTGCATTCATTCCCAAAATGTTTGATACTTTGTTCCACTCCGAGATCATCAAAGCAATAACCTTTGTAAGATAAACCATATTTCGAAAGTATTGGAAAGCCGTCTTGGATAAATTCAGCTGTAATGTCTCGAGTTGGTCTGACAATGTATTGCAGTTTTTCTTGTGCTAATTCGAGGAAAAGCTTCATCAAAGTTGTTTTACCACAACCTACTGGTCCAACTAATAAAATTCCTTTTTTTATGTCTATTCCTTTTTCGGCACAACTTGTTGGATCGTGAATGAAATACAAAAAAAGTTTTTCTAAAATTTCTTCGTCTTCCTTGTAAAACTTGAAATCTTCTCCGAATTTTTGCCGTCCAATCATTTTCAAGTGAACTAATGTTCTGTGAAAATGGAAGTACTTGATGCCATTTTTTTCAATGAAATATTGAATTGTTTCCATGATTTGAGATTTTAGATGAAAGACTAAAGACAGAAGACTTTAAAGCGGAATGCTGTAGTCTTTGTCTTGATCTACGTGTAAATAGTTTGTTTTTTCTTTTTGGTGCGAATTATTATATTTCCCAATATTCGCCATCCAATTGTTGGCGGCTGCACGCCAATTTTTCATTTTATTTTTTCCAACCAGCCAACCGTTTGCTTCGTAGTGATTGAAAAACTTATTCGCTTCAGATTTTGGTTTTTCTTTTTCCAAAAAATACGTTTCCACTTCTTCCAGATTTTTTGGAATTGCATTTTTAACTTTTGGATTTTGGAAATCTTGATGCTTCGCATCGGCTTCCTTTTTAAAATCAATATTTTCATTATTTGAGTTTTTTGTATTTACTAATTCTTTAGAATTAGTGTTTAAATTTGTTTCAGTATGTTTTATATAGTTTATTAAAGGTCGCACTTGTGGTTCACTTGTTGTACCAGCACTTGTATCAGTTTTAATCGTATCAGAATTGATACATGTATCAGTAGTTGTATCAAAAATGAACAAGTAAATTTCGCTACCCTTTTGTGGATTTCTTGAAGGTTTATATTTGATATAACCCCAGGCGTCAAGTTCTTTCAAACATTTCAAATAGGTATTTACTGAACCAATCTTGGAATGCCTCATTTGTTCTTGTCTTGAGATGGAAATAGGGTTTTCAAAAGAAAAATGATTCCAAGACATGAAAAGTGAATAGTACAAACTGATGTGATAAGGAGTTATCCTTTTGTCTTCTTCAAAAAGATCAAAAACTTTCACCAATTGCTTAATGAAATTCACCTTTCTTTTTTCCTTCGGATACATTAATTCGATACATTACGTTTGTTATCCTTAATCAATTTCTGAATGTCGTCCATTTCATAGAAAATGGTCCCTCCTATTTTGGAAAATGGAAGCGTTTTGTTAATCCTTAAATTTTGCAGTGTTCCTGCTGAAATACCAAGCATTCGTTCAACTTGATAGGATTTCAAAAACCGTTTCCCTTCTAATTCCAAAAACATGTTTTTCTCCTTTAGCTCTAATATTGACTTTAAGTCTTCCATTAAGCTAGTTCTAAACCCATTGTTTAATTGCTGAAAAAATTCATCTTTGAAAATTTCCAAATCTTCCTGTGTAATAATATTTGTTGCCATTACTTAAATTTTTAGGAAGCAAAAGTCTTGTAATGATTTTAAAATATTACCCCACTAGGGTTTGAATTCAAGCTATTTTGTGCTGATTTAATGAATTTTGTATGATTTTATATTCTTAAATCACCTAAAATTTGATGAAATTTGATTTTGACAAAAAAATGAAGCAGAAAACAGGAAAATAAATACGCTATTCTATTAAATCAAAGACAACTGCAAATTAAATCACATAAATACCCCACTGGGGTAAACTTGATTAACAAAGAATTTTATTTTACTCATTTTTAGCTATTTAAAAAGTGAATTGATTTTTTCCAGCAATGAATTCTTAAGTTTATTGAGTAATTTCGTCTTGTTTTCCTCTCTATTAGCAATATCCCGCAACAAATCGTAAGGATTAAATGGTTCTACACCAAAAACATTACATAATCTAAGAGCCAATTCCTTTAACGAAATTGCTCTTTTCCCTTTTAATTCATGTATTGCATAGGATAATTCACAAATATCTGTTTTAGTAAATGGCTCTTCCAATGGAATGTAAATGGTTGATTGATGTTTTCGTTTGTTGAATTCAATCTTAAATAGATAGATTTCGATTTTCTCATTTGCAATTAAAAAAGCAAGTAATAGGTCGATTGTTAACGTATTTGATAATTCACGAAATAAATGATCGTCAAATATTTGCTGTGAACAATTATCCGCTGAAGCAACTTGTTTCAGTTGACTTAATTTTTCTAGTTGCTCGAAATGTTTATTCTTAAATTGATGAATTTTGTCGTGTTCAACTTTCAAAACTTCTTTATAATCTTCACACATGGTAAGATTCGACTCAATTTCTAACATTTTTCGAGCGTAAATAAAATGAGCTAGGTAATTGGGTTTAATTTCGCTGAAATAAACTTGTTGATGTTGTGGTGATTTAGCTGCAAGAGTTTTTTCAAATTCTAAAAACTCATCAACAAACTCAAAATAAATTTTTTGAATTTTGATTGCATACTCAAAGTTGCAATACTTCTCATTTTCAGCTTCCTTTATGTTGTCAAAAAAACCTTGACTAATCGAACGTATTTTTTTCATGTAAAAGTTTTTAATTTTCACACTTTTACGCTGATTTTGAGCGAATAAATACAAAAATGCCCTGGTTTTAAACCAAGGCATTTTCTGTTATCCAATTTTTAAGTTTTTTTCTTCTTTTGGCTTGGAACCGAAAAGTTTTGCTTTCAACATTTTCATATCATCACTCACCTTTTGCTCAACCACTTTTGCATAGATTTGAGTTGTTTTGATGTTTGTGTGACCAAGCATAGAACTAACTGTTTCAATAGGCACACCATTGGCCAAGGTTACAGTAGTTGCAAAGGTATGTCTTGCTATGTGTGATGTCAAATGTTTATTGATACCACATATGTCCGCTATCTCTTTCAAATACGCATTGTATTTTTGATTGGAATTAACCGGTAATAATTTATTGAATGTTTTACAGTGTTCATTTTCTCTGTATCGTTCAATAATTTCTAAAGCGATTGGTAACAAAGGAACACTCTCTTTGATTCCCGTTTTTTGTCGATTTTTAGAAATCCAATATTCACCATCTAATCCTTTGATCACAGCATCATAATCAAACTGGGAAACATCGGCATAAGCGAACCCAGTGTAGCAGCAAAATAAAAAAACATCACGCACAATTGCCAAACGCTCAATATCAATTTCTTTCTCTATCAATTTATCCAATTCATCTTGATTGAGCACTTGCCTATCTGGAGAAACATAAATGCATTTAAACTGTTGAAACGGATTCTTCATCATCCAATCTAAACCAACTGCCATGTTAATGACTTTCTTCAGGTGTTTGATGTATTTGTGAGCTGTATTGGTATTAATCATTTGGGTGGTTAAAAGGAAATGCTCAAACTCGGTCACAAATCGAAGTCGTAAATCTTTTAAATCAATATCACTCTGTTTGTAATTCAATTTAATGAATTCTAAGACTTTGTTTTTGGTGATTTTAAACTTAATAAGTGTTTTTGGAGATATTTTCCCAATTTTAACCATATCCATCATTTTCATGTTGTGGTAGTCAAATGCTTCTGAAATTGTTTTTTCTTTTGGCTTTTCTTTATCCTCGATTCCGAGAAATAAATTCTTGATGATTTTTGAAGAAATTTCTGCTTTAGATGCTGACAACATTAGAAAATGTTGATTTAATTGACCTTTGACATCATTGATGTAGGTATTAATCAGAAATGCATTTGGAAAACTATTGTTTACCGTACTTGATTTTTTGTTCCAACACTTTGGATCTACGAAGTGTCTTGTTGCAATGTAGGCTCTTTGACCATCAACCGCAATCTTAATGTAAATTGGGAGTAAACCCTGTTTTTCACCTAATGTGTAAAGGTAAAATGATACGCTGAATTTTTTCATGTTTTGCATACTTTCATTTTTTAATAAATTTTGTGTCAAAATCGACGATAAAATGTATCAAATTCTATTAAAACGCAACAAAAAATGGCAAAATTAATTTACTTGTAAATTATTGTACTACAGTTTTTTACACGTTTTTAGCTAGTAAAATTGGGAAAAAAACTACTAGCTAATTTACTAGCAATGATTTTAGTATTTATTTGATTTTATTTCTATTTGTAGGTGGAAATCGGAATTCAGCAAAAGCCCGTTTTCCTTGAATTTTGGGGCTATTTACCAAAAAAGCCACTCGTGTTGAAACGAATGGCTTTTAAAATTGTGGAGTCGGAGGGGCTCGAACTTGCAGTGCCAATCTTGAAAACCAATGTTTTAGGTGCTTTTGCTTTGGAAAAATGTTGATTTTTTCGTCAAAATCAAACAATTCCTTACTTAGTTTCCTTACTCCTATCCTACTCCTATTTTTTGGATATTTTGAATTCAGATTAAAGCGAATATACAAATTAATTTTGAAATAAAAAAATCTTTAAAACCATAGCTATTTTTTATTTTATTAATAATGTGTTTTCAATTCTTGTGATAATATCTTACAATTTAAAAATTTCCCTTTTTTTAGTTTACAGTTTGGTTTAGTATTTTTTCTGTGTTCATTTTTCTTTTTTAAATAAATAGTTTAAAAAACATAAAACAACTTATTGATAATTTAAATTATATTTATAATTTAGATGACTAAATGAAATCCCTATATCTTATAATCTTTTTCTACTTTTTGATTTTTTTTACCCAAAAATCATATTCTCAAAGCGCATTAGAAAATATAGAAATTAAAATTCTGAATGGTGATTTAGAATCTGCTGAAATTGAAATAGATAATTTACTTAAAAAGAGTAAATCTTCAGGAAAAGAAAAAATCAAACTATTTCAGTTAAAAGGTGATTTATACAAAGCACAAGGTGATTTTGATGAAGCTTTTTTATGGTGGCAAAAAAGCAACAATTTGAGAACAAAATTTTATTCAAAAAATGATTACCACCTGGTCTGGAATTATGCCAATTTATCTCATTTTTATTTTGAAAAAATAAATATTCCTCTTTCTATTCAATATGCTGACTCATGCCAGATACTTTTGACAACCTTAAACGAAAAACAGAAACTTGAAATTGAGATTTTTAAAATTTGGAATATTCTGGGGCAAACTTATAAAAATAGAAAAACAACAACAGCGACTGATTTTGAAAATAAATCAAAACGGACACAAAATTTTTATCTAAATTCTCTCTTATTTATTCAAAAGCACAAATTGAATAAGTATTATTTTGGTAGAACAAAACATCTATTGGGAAATTCGCACTTTGACAAATCTTGGTTTTATGGTCATGTAATAATTGACAAAGAAAAAGCAATCTATAATTTTAATAAAGCAATTCATATTTATGATGAAAACATTAAGTTTTGGAAAACTAATTTTGGAGAAAATTACTTTGAAGTAGCAAAAACACATCAATTAAAAGGCATGCTTTATCTTTTTAATGATAATAAACAGATTAAAGACAGATTAAAACTTGCAGAACAAAATTTCAAAAAAGCACTAATTATTTATCGTTTTTCGCCAAACAAGGGAGATTTGTTAATGTGCTTAAAATATGCAACAGAAAATAAATTTGATTTATTTAAAAAGAAAAAAGAATATACTTATCTCAAAGATGCACAAAAACTGAATGTTATAGCAATTAAAACTTGGGATAAATATTATAAAAATCAAAAGTCAAAAAATACAAATCAAAATCTGGCCATTTTTAGATTGAATCCTTTCGAAGAGTTGATCGAAATCCAAAGATTGAAATCTATCCACCTAAATAAAATTAATAAAATTGAAATTTTTCGAGCATCTCAAATGTTGAAGTATTATGATTTTGATAAATATGGGCATAAATTAAATCTCAACAATGCAAGTTTGAGAACTTTGCAAGGTAAACTTAAAGAAGATGAATTATTTGTTGATTTTTTTGTGCGAGAAGAATACGCTTGTGTAAGTTACATTTCAAAAAATAAATTGGAAGTTCGATTTATTGATAAAAAAGTAAATAACATTATTCCAGCTTTAAATGTGGCTATTTGCAATTTTGATATTGGAAATTATTCAAGAATAGCCTTTGATGTAAAGTCCAATCTGTTCAAGAAAATAAATTTAAAAAAATATTCTAAAATAATCGTTTGCCCAGATGGGAATTTTAATAAACTACCGTTTGAAGCCTTATTGAACTCCAAGAATAATATTGCATCCAAGGATTATCGAAAATTAGATTATTTAATAAATAGATATAAAATTCAATATGTATTAAATGCTCATCAATTTAGCCTCTCGCCCAAAAATAAATTTGAATTCAAAATAGATGCATTTGCTCCATTTAATCCTAAAATGAGCTTAAGTCAACTTCCGTTTTCGCAAAAAGCAATCAGTAATTTAAGTGCCTTTTCAAAGGTCTCAACATTTCAAAATGAGAAGGCAACAAAACAACAATTTTTAAATTCTACAGCTACTATTTTATTGGTCAGTGCTCATGGCTTGATAGACGAAGTGAATTCTATTAATTCGGCAATTGTTTTTAGCGACTCACTGGTTTATGTTGATGATATTTATTTTTCAAAAATTAAACCACACTTGGCTATTATCAATACTTGTAATTCTTCAAATGGAAAAATTTTAACTGGTGATGGTGTTAATGGTTTTGTTCGAGCCTTACATGCAAATGGAACCAAAAACACTATAAGCAACCTTTGGGAAGTAGATGATAAAAGTTCAAATGAACTGATATTAGCGTTTTACGAACATTTAAAAAAAGGAACAAATACCAACGAATCGATTAGAAACTGTAAGCTCCAAAAAATAAGTGGAAGTAAAACTTCTCTCGGAGCTGCTCCTTTTTATTGGTCTGGGCATTTATTAATTGGAAATGATGAAGAAATAATAATTAATGTTAGTTCGCAAAATTGGATTTGGACTGCACTTTTAGTAACAATTGTTTTTTTAATTGCAATACTTTTCAAAAAACAAAAAGCTAAATAAATTCCATAAATTTAATTTTATTTGAGCTCAGTTTTTGAAACAGTTTTTTGAAAATAAGGTTCATTTTGAATCATTATTTTGTCAATTTCATATGTAACGATTGCTTTTTTACCAATTAACTCTTTTGCAAATTTTTCATCAAAAGAAATCATGTTAAAATTTTCTTCATCATAATCATAAAGCATTTTCTGCCCAATAATTATATCTCCAGAAAAAGTTAAATCAAATTTAACCTCACCTAGAGAATCTTTATATTCAATATAAACTCTATTTCCATCTACTTCTTCTAAAGTGATTTCATTGAAAGTAATAGTCATCGTTTTCAATTCTTGAGAAAATGAATTAAATGATAAAAATAGAATTATTGGAAATATTTTTTTCATAATTTTTGTTTTTTTGATTTACGTGAGAATAAATTATTTAATCATGTGGGTATAAATTTACATTTTTACTTTCTTCAAAAGGAACTTTGAAAAAAAATAGTGGATTTTCATTTTGGTCTGTCATTATAAAATAAAAACTATCTTCTTCAGGTGCTGCATATTGGAAATAAAGATTTTTTGCGCCCAATAATTCAGTATAAAATGAACCCCATTCTGGATTTAAATGCATCTCAAACCATTTATTATTTATTGCTGAAAGAGAACTTTCACTATCAAAAGATAAAAGTTTTGTTAATGCAAAAAGTCTTTTTTT
>CAZHLZ010000054.1:0-14064 GCA_964532475.1 uncultured Chitinophaga sp. | reverse complement strand
ATAGTTTTGTATAATGCCGATATAGTTTGACCACGCTAGTAGCACCGTAGGTAAAATAGTGCTAGTCATTTTGGACTAAATTGAAAACATAATCGGTATTAAAGTAAAAATATCTGCTTTTTTATCTCTTCCATAACAGAATGAATCGCAAAGTTGTCCAATTGTGAAAAATTGATTTCTTCCTTTAATTTCCTTCCATTTTTTAGTTGAAAATCAATAGCCTCAGCCAAACTCCTTGCGTTTTCACTTTCAAAAGGAAATGTACCACTTAAATTTTTAAGCAATTCAGTCGTACCTCCAGCATTTGATGCAATCAGAGGCGTTCCTGAAGACAAAGCCTCGATAGAAACCATGCCAAAAGTTTCTGATTTGGAGGCCATGATACAGAAATCTAAAGCTTTGTAAAAATAATTATTTTCAAACTCAAATGGTACAAAAACTACCTGTTTTACCAAATTATTTTTATGTATAAATAATTCTATTTCAGAAAGATAATCTGATTTTTCGTCCAGTGTAGGACTTCCTTTAAAGCAGACTAAGATAGTTGGGTTTTCTAAAAGTTTTATGGCTTGAAGGAGCAATAATTGTCCTTTGTGTGCATCAATTCTTCCAATCAATCCAAGAATAACCTTGTCCTGAGGTAAATTTAGATGTTTTCTTGCCTCTTCTTGCGAAATTTCTTGTGCAAAATAGCCCAAATCCAATGCGGGAGGAATAATCTTTAGCCGATTAATGGGAAACTTTGTCCTTTCCAAAACTTGTTTTTTCAAAAATTCAGTGGAGCACACCCAAGCATCAATTTTTTTAAATCGTGCGGTATGTAAAAAATCTTTTTTGTTAACTCCCAACTGCATTTCCATGAAATAAGTCAAATGAAATTTTTTAGAAGAAAAAGTTTTTGCAATGGAAGCGATGTTCAAATCTTTTGGACTTCGAATAAAAAGGTGTGAAATTTTATGCGCTGCCAATAGTTTTTTGAATTTCAATCCAGCGAAAAAATACTTGTACCTTCGGTGTTCTTGAATGTTGACTACTTGAATGTTGTTTTTTAAACTTTCTATTTCTATAGGACTATTTTTTTTACAAAAAACCAATACCTTGAATCCTTCATTTCTGAGGTACAAAGCGTTATTGAGGTGGTTCATTTCCAGTCCTCCCCAAGCATTCGTGCCACACAAAAAAGCAATTTTTATAGTCAAAATTAATTCTCAAAAAAGATTAATATTCTGTTTAAAAAACACAAAATCAAAAATAATAAATACAATACTATCCTTTTTTATGATTTTTACAGTTAATTCTGCCATAAAGATAAATAATCATAGCGTAGAATCATTATTTTCAAGAAAAAATGTACTTTTGAAGAATGAAAAAACCAATCTTTATATATTTCAATCTAGATTTAGTTGTAGCTTCCATTTTATGTTTTTTTCCAATCAATTTATTTGATGGTGAAATTCATTTTAAACACGGAATTCAAGAATATACCGTTCGTGAAAAATTGAGCTTATCCTACTTTTTGGGTATTGGTGCAAGTCCAGCTGAAACAAAAGGCGTTGTCGATTTTTATCTTTTGCCAATTGGTTATTTATTGGCTTTTCTGATGATATTTTTTCTTCCAGCAATCATTACCTACCGCATCAAATTGAAAAAAAAATAGTATTTTTATTCCTCAAAATATAACTCTCATTCAGCTATGTTGACTCCACAAATTGACAAAAAATTATTCCTTTTAGATGCTTTTGCATTGATTTACAGAGCATATTTTGCTTTTGCCAAAAATCCAAGAGTAAATTCAAAAGGGCAAAATACTTCTGCAGCCTTTGGTTTTACCAATGCATTAATTGATGTAATTACTAAGGAAAAACCAACACATTTGGCGGTAGTTTTTGATGCACCCGGAGGGGCTACGAATCGACAAGAAGATTTTGCAGCCTACAAAGCTAATCGTCAGGAAATGCCAGAAGATTTGCGTGCCATGATTGAACCAATTAAACGTATCGTGGAAGCATTTGAAATTCCAATTCTTTTAAAAGAAGGATTTGAAGCAGATGATGTAATCGGAACCTTAGCTAAAGTAGCTGAAAAAGAAGGTTATACAACATACATGATGACTCCTGATAAGGATTTCGGACAACTGGTTTCAGACAATATTTTTATTTACAAACCAGGAAGAGGAGGTGATCCAGCAAGTGTTTTGGGAGTTCAAGAGGTCTGCGAAAAATTTGAGGTAGATCATCCTTTAAAGGTAATTGATATCCTCGGACTTTGGGGTGATGCTGCGGACAATATTCCTGGAATCCCGGGTATTGGTGAAAAAACATCCAAATTGTTGGTGCAAAAATATGGTTCCTTAGAAAATTTAATCGACCATGCACATGAATTAAAAGGAAAACAGCAAGAAAATGTGATTAATTTCGCCGATCAAGGCAGAATGTCAAAAATGTTGGCAACAATTATTTTGGATGTAGACGTTGAATTTGACCCTGATAAGTTAGTTATGTGTCCCCCAAATCCTGATAAAATAAGAGAAATTTTTACAGAACTGGAATTTAAAAATTTGGCGAAACGAATTATCGGTGAAGACATTGTGATTACCGCGCCAACAAATTCAGACAATCAACTCGATTTATTTGGTTCACAAAGTTTATTAGAAAATCAAGAATCAATTCAAACGTCTGATTTTAAAACAATTGTAACTGAAAAAGCGAAATACCATCACGTAAGCACAGAAGAAGAACGTCTGGCATTAAAAAACTTGCTGTTGCTACAAAAATCGGTTTGTTTTGATACAGAAACTACCAATATTGAAGCCTTGGAAGCAGAATTGGTAGGAATTGCATTCTCTTTTCAGGAAAAAGAAGGATACTATGTTTCTTGTCCAGCTGATCAAGAAAAAACACAAGCAATTGTCGATACATTCAGAGAATTTTTTGAGCAAGAAACAATTGAAAAAATTGGTCACAACATAAAATACGATTTACAAGTCTTAGCAAATTATGGAGTGGAAGTGAAAGGTCCCTTGTTTGATACAATGATTGCTCATTATTTGATTCAGCCAGAATCCAAACAAAGCATGGATTTTCTCGCAGAATATTACCTTAAATACAAGGCGATTTCTATTGAAACGCTTATCGGAAAAAAAGGTAAAAATCAAGGAAATATGCGTGACTTAGAAGCAACAGAAGTGGTAGATTACGCTTGCGAAGATGCTGATATTACCTTTCAATTAAAACAAATTTTTGAGCCGCAAATTCAGAAGGAGCATTTGAATGATTTATTTTATTCGATGGAAATTCCCTTGATGCGTGTGTTACAGAAAATGGAACGTGAAGGAATTGCTATTGATGTGAATCATTTGAAACAATTTTCAGAACAGCTTGAAAAGCAAATAAAAACATTGGCAGATTCTGAATTTAATTTAGATTCACCAAAACAATTAGGAGAAGTTTTATTTGATAAAATGAAAATTTCTGCCAAGGCGAAAAAAACAAAAACTGGTCAATATCAAACTTCTGAGGACGCTTTAGAACAATATAAAAACGATCATCCAATTGTTGGATTAATTTTGGAATACAGACAGTGCAAAAAATTAAAAAGCACTTATGTAGATCCGCTTCCTGCCTTGATATTGAAAAAAGATGAGCGTGTGCATACGCATTTTATGCAAACTGTTACTGCTACAGGACGATTAAGTTCAAATAATCCAAATTTGCAAAACATTCCGATCCGCACCGAAAAAGGAAAAGAAATTAGAAAGGCTTTTGTGGCGAGAAATGAGGATTACACATTAATGGCAGCCGATTATTCCCAAATTGAACTTCGAATTATTGCCGCTTTAAGTGAGGATAAATCGATGATTGAAGCATTTAATTCTGGAAAAGACATTCACGCTGCAACTGCATCCAATGTGTTTCATGTTCCAATTGAAGAAGTTACACGCGAACAAAGAAGTGCTGCTAAAGCAGTAAATTTTGGAATTATTTATGGACAATCAGCATTTGGTTTGTCGCAAAACTTAGGCATCTCTCGTGGAGAAGCAAAAGGAATCATTGACAAGTATTTTGAGCAATTCAATACGATTAAATCTTATATGGATAAAGTCGTAAACGATGCTCGAGAATTGGGTTACGTGGAAACCGTAATGAAAAGACGACGATATCTACCAGACATTAATTCTGCCAACGCAATCGTTCGTGGTTTCGCAGAAAGAAATGCTGTCAATGCACCGATTCAAGGTTCGGCAGCAGATATAATAAAACTAGCGATGATTGAAGTGGATAAGGAAATGGTAAATGCAAAAGTAAAATCAAAATTGTTATTGCAAGTGCATGATGAGTTGGTTTTTGATGTCCATCATTCTGAAAAAGAGATCATGCAAGTTTTGGTGAAAAAAGCGATGGAAAATGCTTTAAAAATGACTGTTCCTTTGGATGTGGAAATCGAATTTGGAAAGAATTGGTTAGAGGCACATTAAGCATTTGATTTTTAAGCAAGAATTAGATCAATTGAAATCTAAAATTCCAAAAGAAATTATTTTAAAAAAGTGGTTTTTTGAATGTATTTTATCCTACTTTTGCATAAATTAAAAATCAATTAAAATGGATGATTTTTTTGAGCACGTATCGCAAGCATTTCATTTGCCTTTAAAAAATCCTGTTTTAATTTTTTCACTCATTTTATTCATCATCCTATTATCACCAATTATTCTCAGGAAGTTAAAAATTCCTGCAATTATTGGTTTAATCATTTCTGGAGTAATTGTTGGACCAAAAGGCTTTAACTTAATTGGTGAAAAACTCATGGAATCAGATGGTGCAATGAAGATTTTTGCAACCATTGGTTTGTTGTACATCATGTTTATGGCCGGCTTGGAATTAGACATGAACGAATTTAAAAAATACCGCAACAAAAGCTTTACTTTCGGATTTTTAACTTTTATCATACCTCTTAGTTTAGGTTTCCCAATTTGTTATTATGCGTTGAACCTTGATTTCACAGCGAGTTTACTTACTGCCTCTATGTTTGCCACTCATACCTTGGTTGCTTACCCTATCGTTAGTAAGTATGGAATTACAAAAAGGCCGGCAGTGGCAATCTCCATTGGTGGAACTATCTTGACAGACACTGCAGTTTTAATTATCTTAGCAGTAATCTCAAGTTCTGCAAATGGAAAACTAGATATCGACTTTTGGATTCGATTGGTATCATCACTCACAATTTTCTCCGTCATCATGTTCCTATTCATACCAAGAATTGCACGGTGGTTTTTTAGCAAATTAGAAAGTGAGAAAAATTCGCATTATATTTTTGTCTTATCCATCATATTTTTTGCAGCATTCTTAGCTGAAATGGCTGGTGTTGAACATATTATTGGTGCGTTTGTCGCAGGATTGGTACTAAATAAACTGATTCCTCACTCTTCCGCCTTAATGAATAGAATAGAATTTATTGGAAATGCCATTTTTATTCCCTTTTTCTTGATTTCAGTGGGAATGGTTGTTGATATAAAGGTACTTTTTACGGGTTCTTGGTGGCCATTAATTGTTGCTGGAGTTTTAACCAGTTTTGCTATATTCTCAAAATGGTTTGCCGCACTTTTGATGCAGTTAATTTTTAAAATGACCTCTACAGAAAGGCAAATAATTTTTGGTTTGAGTACCGCTCATGCTGCCGCAACCTTGGCAATTATTATGGTTGGTTATCAAAAAAATATTCTATCGATTGACATTGTAAACGGCACCATCATTTTGATTTTGATTACCTGCATGGTAGCATCATTTGTGACTGAAAGCGCAGGAAGAAAATTATTACTTGAAACTCCAGATGATGAGTTGTTAAACGCTCCGCAAAAACGTTCCCAACATTTATTAGTTGCCACAAACGAACTAAAAGGAAACGAAAACTTATTGGATTTATCGATTTTAATTACCGATAAAAGTGTGGTTAATCCAATTTCAGTAGTAAATGTTTTAGCAAACGATCAGGAAGCTGAAATACGAATCCGTGCATCTAGAAACCACATGGATGAAATCATCAAACATTTCTCTGGTGGTGAAATAAAGATCAATGCCATTGCAACCATTGACCATAATTTATCAAGCGGTATTGCACGTACATCAAAAGAACTTGCAGCAGATATTGTTGTACTAAATGATAGTTCGAAAGCAAATCTATTAATGAGAATTGTGGGTGATGACCGTGACCATTTGCTGGATGTTTGTCCTAAAACCGTCTTCTTTTGTCAATTGGATCATTCCTTCGCAGAGAAAAAAAGAATTGTTTTGATTTGTCCGCCTTATTCAGATTTAGAAAATAGTTTTGCCTCTTGGCTGGAACGAATATTACGACTTGCACGAGAGTTAAACCTTGAATTAATTCTCTTTGCAACAGATTTTACTTTCGATAAAATTAAGTTTTACATCAAAAAAAGAAAATTTTCTGTGGAAATAAAAAACTTTTCTATTGTAGAATTAGATGATTATTTTATTCATAATTTTAACATTGATAAAAGTGATTTTTTTGTGATGTGCGCTGCACGTTCAGGTTCAATTTCTTCTTCAATAAATTTGGATTTATTCCTACCTAAAATTGAAAAAATATTTGAAGCAAACGATAAAATAATCATTTATCCATCCCAAGAAATAGCAGAAAATATCTTTTCTAACTATGAAGATATTTCTGCTGATGTTATTTCCAAAGGGGTGGAAACTGTTCAAAAAATCGGGAAAGAAGTTGGGAATATCTTTAAGAAATAAAATTTCTTTCGAAATTCTTTAATTTATTATTTTTCTATTATCTTTGTTTTGAAAAAGAATTAATCACTATCTAATTATGAAAAAGAATTTAATCGCTCTGTTTTTTGCTGTGTTCACTGCAAGCACCTCATTTTCACAAAATTACTCTACCGCCATTGGAATTAAATCTGGTTACCCAGGACATGGATCTTTAAACGTAAAACATTTTTTGAGTTCAAACGGAGCGATTGATGTTTTGGCAGGATCAAACTTTTCGGCTTATTCAAAATATATTTGGGCTCAGTGTTTATTTGAAGTTAATAAAAACATCGTTAACATGTCTGGATTTAACTGGTATGCAGGTGCAGGACCTTCTTTAGGTTATTACACTGCCGGATCTTATGCTGGGAAAAACGGAAAATCATTTTCTGGAATGTGGTTAGGTGCTACTGGGGTAATTGGAATAGAACACACATTTAGTGCATTGCCATTAAATATTGCATTAGAAGGTGGGCCGTACTTAAACGTTGTGCCACAAATTTATTTTGATGGCCAAGTAAATGTTGCAATTCGCTACGCAATTCAGTAGTACAAGATGTCTGAAGATAGGTTTTGTGCAGAATGTAATCAAAAACTCAGAGGAAGAAAAGATCAAAAATTTTGCTCTGATTTTTGTAGAAATGCATTTAATAATCGTCTGAATGAAGACTCAAACAAATATGTACGCCGAATTAATGGAATTTTGCGTAAAAATCGACGTATTTTAGAGAAATTAAATCCTGACGGGAAAAATACCGTAGACGGAATTACACTTGCTGAAGAAGGTTTTAATTTTCACTATTACACCAATATTTACAAAACCCAAAAAGGTGGAGAGTACTTTTTTTGTTATGAATTTGGCTACAGAAAGTTAGAAAATGATCAATATATTTTAGTTGTAAAACAAGATTATGTGAAATAATTTTCAAAATTTAGTCTTTTTTGCAAAATCGTTTTTGTGAAAATTTAGATTATTTAATTGTAAATTTCCTTGGTTTTTGCTGATTTATTTAATATTTTTTTTAACTTTAAACCTTAGTTTTTGTTTATTTAACAGCAACTCACATTTTTTAACAAAATAAAATTTCAAAAAGCAATGAATGCACGCGTAGAACAAGCACTTAATGATCAAGTAGTAAAAGAAAACTCTTCTTCACAATTTTATTTAGCAATGGCGTCTTGGTCTGAAAATCAAGGGTTAAACGGTACAGCAAAATTTTTATACACACACTCTGATGAAGAAAGATTTCACATGTTGAAATTAATAAAGTTTATTAACGAACGTGGCGGAAAAGCAGTTGTTCCAGGTATCGTTCAGCCTCCTGTAGAATTCGATAATTTAGAAAATGTGTTCGAATTACTTTTACAACACGAATTAGCCGTTACTGAAAGCATCAATAATTTAGTAGATATTTGTTTACAAGAAAAAGATTATACGACTCACAACTTTGTACAATGGTATGTTTCTGAGCAACTAGAAGAAGAAGCTTTGGCAAGATCTATTTTAGATAAATTAAAATTAATCGGTGGCGATAAAGGTGGTATGTATATGTTTGACAGAGATTTAGAAATTTCAGCAAATCAAGCTGCGCCAGCACCAAAACAACAAGCTTAATTTGAACAAATTTATTAAAATCATAAGTGTTATTTTTCTAGTTGTAAATATTTTTTATAACTATGGGCAAAGCACGTATCGTTTTAAAAACTATTCCATCGTTGATGGTTTATCACAAAGCTCCGTAACTTCTATCGAACAAGATAAATTCGGAGCCTTGTGGTTTGGTACGCAAGATGGTTTAAATCGTTTTGATGGACAAACATTCGAAAACTTCACTTCGGATAATACAAATGGAATTGAAAATTCATACATCAAAACTTCATTCAAATCCAAAGATGGAAATTTATGGTTTGGTACCTCAAATGGATTAACGCAATACAATCCAACAACTGAATCTTTTAAAACTTTTCAATTAAGTGGAAGATTCGCCCTTCAAATTGAAACCATTACCGATGATTCTGAAGGGAATCTTTGGATTGGAACAAGTGCAAACGGTTTGTGTATTTTCTCGAAAAAAACGCAGAAATTTAATTTTTTCATTTCTTCCATTCCTTCTAACAAAATACTATTTCTTAAATTTTTAGACAAAGAAACACTTTTTGTTAGCACAGAAGATAAAGGATTATTTCTCGTTAACACCAAAACAAAAAAGCTAATAGATGTTCCAATCATTGGCAAACAAAAACAATATGTAAGAATTAATACGATTGCCAAAAGAAATAAAAACTTATGGCTAATTGGAACGAATCAAGGATTGTATCAATTCAACGCCTCCACAAACAAGATTATTCCTTTCTTAACCAAAATGGACAAAAACTTCGGTTTAGTGGAAGTTGTGCATATTTACATACAAAACGAAAATCAATTTTTTCTTTCCACAAAAAACACAGGACTTTTTACAGTTTTTGAAAAAAACAATCAAAGTAGTATATTTCAAAATACACAGGATTTATTTCAAGACAATGCTTTAATTTATAATTCTGTAAATAAAGTATTTAAAGATAAAACTGGAACTTTTTGGGTGGCAACCGAACGTGGAATTGGTAGTTTTAATCCTTTCAATAAAGGTTTTTTAGGCGTTGAACCAAGTGGTGATTTAAGCAAAGGAATTCCATCCCCTAGCGTGTGGTGTTTTAGCGAAGATGAAAAATCACGATATATTTTTGTTGGAACGGACAATGCAATTTCAAGAAAAAATCTATTTACAGGAAAATTTGATCAATTTTTACGAAATAAAAATAGTGTTAATGAAAATGCCGAATCTTCTATTTTATCATTGCATGCAATAAATCGAAATGAATTGTTGGTTGGAACCAGCGAAGGACTATACATTTTAAAAATAAATTCGACCTATTCTTACAGTTTTAATAAAGTAAAATACAAGGGGATTACAAACCCTTCGAACTTTGAACGAACTTATTCCATTGTGCATTGGAAAGCAAATTTATATTTTTTGGCAACAAAGGGAGGGATTTTACTTTACGATAAATCTACTGGAAAATTTCAATCATTTGAACATAACCCATTGGAGCCAAAAAAAACGATAAAAGATGGAGTTTGTCGTTTAGTTTACAAGGATAATGATGGAAAGGTTTGGTTTCCAACAAGTTTAGGTGGATTAAATTACCTAAGTGAAAAAAATGGATTAAAAATTGTCCCATTTGAAAAAAATAACACAATCACCTCTTTATCAAAAGATTACATTACCACAATTGTTCATTATTCGAAGGATGTTTACTATTTTGGAACAATGGGTTCTGGTTTAATTGAATACAATGTTTCAAGTAATGAAGCAAGACTTTACAATAAGAAAAATGGCTTGCCAAACAACGTGGTTTATGGAGTTTTGAAGGATAAAAAAGGACATTTGTGGTTAAGTACAAATAAAGGAATATCGAAATTTTCAGTAAAAACAAAAAACTTTGAAAATTATACAGAATTGGACGGTTTGGTTTCTACAGAATTTAATCAAGGAGCTTATTTTCCCTCTTCAACTGGCGATTTTTACTTTGGTGCAATCAATGGATTTAATTATTTTGATCCACTTTTATTTGATAACCAACAGAAAAAAACCAATGTCGTTTTTACCAAGTTTAAATTGGATGCACAGTGGCTAAAACCAAACGACGAAGATGGAATTTTAACTCAAAGTTTTTCTGAAACAAAACGCATAGATTTAAACTACAAACAACGTAATTTCACCATCAAGTTTATGGCAACCGATCTTAGTAATCCACGCTTAGTGAGTTATAAATATCAATTAATTGGTTCGGATGAAGGAGAAATTTTAATCGGTAACTCAAACCAAATTCATTTTAATTCTCTTGACCCAGGTGAATATGTACTAAAAGTTTATGCTCGCCTTGGAAACGGTGAATGGAGCTCAATTCCTGCAGAAGTTGAAATTTATTTAGCTGCTCCTTTCTGGAAAAGAACATGGTTTTGGATCACTGTTATCTTTTTTGTCGGAATTTTTGTTTTAGTATTTACTCGCCGTAAAATCGAAGTAGAGAGAAGACAACAAGTGAAATTAGAAATGAAAATTGTTGAACGTACCCGTGAAATTAGAGAGCAAAATATAAAAATTGAAAAACAAAAACAAACCATTGAGGAAAAGAAAAATCATTTAGAGGAACAAAAGAAACTACTTGAAATTGAAAAAGAAAAAACAGAAAAACTATTAAGAAACATTATCCCTGAATCAACGATGAATGAGTTGAAAACTAAAGGGAAAGCAAGTGCTCGTGCCTACAAAACTGTATCCGTAATGTTCACCGATTTTGTTGGATTTACGAAGATTGCTGAAAAAATGAGTCCTTCTGATTTAGTAAATGAATTGGATATCTATTTCAGTAAATTTGATGAGATTATTGTTCAAAACAATCTTGAAAAAATCAAAACTATTGGTGACGCTTACATGTGTGCTGGTGGTGTTCCTGTAAGAAATAATACCAATCCGATAGATGCTTGTATTGCCGCACTTCAAATTCAAGAAAGCATGGAAATCATGCGTCGTGAAGCGGAAAGTACTGGAAGAATTGTGTGGGATTTAAGACTTGGTATCAATACAGGAGAAGTTACCGCTGGGGTAATTGGATCTGAAAAATTAGCCTACGATATTTGGGGAGCGACGGTGAACCAAGCTCAACGAATGGAAATGTTAGGAGAACCAGGAAAAGTAACCATTTCAGGCCAAACTTTTCAATATGTAGAACCCTATTTCTTATGCTCTTTCAAAGGAAAAGTTAAGTCCAAGAGTAAAGGTTTAATTGATATGTACACCGTAGAAGGAATCAAACCTGAACTTTCCGTGGATGGAAAAGGATTGTATCCAAACGAGCGTTTTCATCAAATTGTTAACCTGCACCATTATTCAAGCATTAATTATTATAAGGCGGAGCGCCACATCATGAAGGTTTTGGAGAAAAAATTGTCACCTAAACTTCATTATCATAGTATTTCACACACCAAAGATGTTTGTAGAGCAGTTGAACGTTTAGCTCTGTTGGAAGGTGTGGCCGATGAAGGATTGTTTTTATTGAAATCTGCTGCAACCTATCACGATGCAGGTTTTGTTGAAAGTTATGACAAAAACGAACCAGTTGGAGCTAGAATGGCCGGTGAAATTTTGCCAAAATACGGTTACACAGCAGAACACATCGAAGAAATCAGACGATTGATTTATGTAACTCAAATCCCACACAAACCAACAAATAAACTCGAGGAAATTATTTGTGATGCAGATTTAGATTATTTGGGTAGAGATGATTTCCATCAGATTGCTGATAAATTGCGTTTGGAATTGCGTGAACACGGAAAAATTGATAGCGACAGAAAATGGGACGAGATTCAAGTGATGTTCCTAAATCAACATCAATATTTTACGGAAACAGCTAAGGCAAGTCGTCAAGAAAAAAAGATGAAAAACTTGGAGGAGATCAAAGCACGATTAGAACGGAATGAATATGCGGATTAATTTTATTGTTACTTTTCTTCTAATTTTTCAATTTGCATTTTCTCAATCCTTACAAAAAATAAAAACGCTGGATGAAAAATTACATGAAATTTCCGGTTTGGAAGTTCTGAATGACAGTTGTTTTGTAGCAATTAATGATGGAGGAAACGATGCAAAATTGTTTATTCTAAATCAAAACGGGGAAATTATTCACGAGGTAAGAATCGAAAATGCAAAAAACCATGATTGGGAAGATTTAAGCATGGATCAAACAGGTAACCTTTACATTGCTGATATTGGCAACAATTCCAATAGTAGAAGAGATTTATGCATTTATAAAGTCAATCTTGATTCAATATTATTCAAGGAAAAATTGAGCGCTGAAAAAATAACATTTTCCTATGAGGATCAAATAACATTTCCACCAAAAAAGGAGGAACTTAACTTTGATGCAGAGGCAATTTCTTTCCGAAATGATAGTTTGTATATTTTTACAAAATGTCGCACGATTCCCTATTCAGGAGTTACAAAGATTTATCAAATTCCTGCAAAACCTGGAAATTATGTTGCCAATCAACTTACAACGATTCAATTAAAGAAACGAAAAATGAAGCTTGATGGTGTTACTTCTGTTGATTTTTCAGCAGATACATGTTTTTTACTAACCTATTCAGGAATTGAAATATTTGAAATATCGGGCAACAATTTTCTTAAAATAAAACGAAAATCATTTAATAAATTAACTCAAAAGGAAGCCATCTGCTACAAAAATAAATCTGTTTTTATTGCTGATGAACGTTTTCGAAATCTATTAAAAGCAAAATTTTACAAACTAAATATTCAATGAATTTAGAACAATTAAGAAATTATAAGGCAGTAATTTACGACATGGATGGAGTTTTAATTGACTCGGAACCGCTTTGGAAAATTGCTATGGAAGAAGTTTTTCACGAAGTTGAATGCAATTTGACACGCAAAGATTTTGAAAAAACTGTTGGTTTACGTCTGGATGAAGTCATCAATTATTGGTATTTGCAAAGACCATGGAAAGATGTTGGACCTGAAGAAGTTTTGGAAAGAATTATTCAAAAAATGGTCATTTTGATTCAAGAAAACGGTGAGGCATTACCTGGCGTAGTGGAAAGTTTGGAATTTTTCAAATCTCAAGGCTTAAAAATTGGTTTGGCAACCTCGTCCTACGAAATATTGATAGAAACAGTGCTTAAGGTGTTAAACATCAAACACTATTTTGACAAAACACATTCCGCGGAGCATGAAAGTCATGGCAAACCTCATCCAGCAGTGTATATTCACACCGCAAATGAATTAAAGATTAAAGCAACAGAATGTTTGGTCATTGAAGATAGTTTGAATGGAGTAATTGCAGGGAAAGCTGCAAGAATGTATGTTATTTGTGTACCGGAAAAAACGCATAGTCCGAATGAAAAACTGATAATTGCAGATGAAACACATGAAGATTTGAATACTTTCTTGCATTCTATTCAGTGAAAAAAATTATTATCGTAACTTTGAAAAAAGTTTCATCGAACGTAGTACTAGTTTGATTTTTAAAAGGTCACTAGAAAAGATAAAAATACATCATGTTAATAGAAGTAAAAGATAAGGTCGTTTCAAGTTTATTATTTGAAGAGAAATTTGTTTGCGATTTAAACGCTTGTAAAGGTGCTTGTTGCATAGAGGGAGATTCAGGGGCTCCAATAAAATTAGATGAAATCGATATATTGGAGGAGGATTTAGAAAAAATCAAACCATACATG
>CAZHLZ010000053.1:0-14144 GCA_964532475.1 uncultured Chitinophaga sp. | reverse complement strand
ATAGATTTTCATTTCAATAATAGGTCTCATTCATTATTAATGGGCTGGTTTTTAAAGCTTACCTTTGGGGTTTGGTCAGGAATTCGTTTAGCATTTTCTTTGTTTAATCCAAAAATGAATGCCGCAACAAGTTCTTCAAGCTTACACATGGATCCAAATTCCATATTAAGTATTGAAAATCAAGAAAATGAACATGAAAATGGACTTCAAATTGGATTCACCATTGAAGAAATGGCCAATCGCGTTGAGGGACTTTTGAAAAGTTTTGGAATGACAAAAAACTTTAGTTCGATTGTCTATTTTGTTGGTCATGGTTCAACGAGCGTAAATAATACGCATTACGCTGGTTATGATTGTGGAGCCTGCTCAGGAAGACCTGGTTCGGTTAACGCTCGAGTAATTGCAAGCATGTCAAACCATCAGGAAGTGCGAGAAATTTTAAAACAAAGAAGTATTGAAATCCCAGTTGACACTCAATTTGTTGGAGCACTTCATGACACTTCACGAGATGAAATTAGCTTTTTTGATACAACTATCTTATCGGAGGAAAATAAGTTAAAACATCAAGAAAATGCACTTGCTTTTCAAAAAGCACTTTCAAAAAATGCAAAAGAAAGATCAAGAAAATTTGCGTCGATTGATTCTACTAAATCAGAGGAATTTGTTCATAATGCCATAAAAAAACGCTCGGTTTCACTTTTTGAACCTCGACCAGAATTAAATCATGCAACAAATTCATTGGCGATTGTTGGAAGAAGGGATTTTACCAAGCACTTATTTCTCGACCGACGATCATTTTTGAATTCTTATGACTATAGTATTGATCCCGAAGGGAATTATTTATCAACTATTTTAAATGCCGTGGCACCAGTTTGTGGCGGAATTAATTTGGAATACTATTTTTCACGAGTAGACAACTACAATTTGGGGGCAGGAACAAAATTACCACATAATGTGATGGGATTAATTGGTGTTTCCAATGGTACAGATGGAGATTTAAGAACAGGTTTACCCCGTCAAATGATTGAGGTGCATGACCCTATCCGTTTGTTGGTAATCGTTGAACATTTTCCTGAAATAGTATTAAAGGCAATAAAAATGAACCCTGCGACTTATAATTGGTTTGATAAAAACTGGATTCATCTGGTTGCGTGTAATCCGGAAAGTAAAGAACAATTTATCTTTAAAAACGGTGAATTTACGCCTTATCATTCACTTGATATCAAAGAAATAAAAATGTCGGATTTAAGCTCTCTTTTTGAGCGGGAGCAGGATAATTTACCAATCATTCAAATTCAAGCACAATGAAAGAATTAGTATTAATACTCGTTTTGATTCCTTTGCTTGCTTTTACCATTGGAATCATTTTACCAAAAAAACATGAAAAACTGATTGCTCGCAATGCATTTTATTTTACGATTGTTCATTTCCTTTTGGTACTAGCAAGTTGTGTTTTATGGATCTATTTAGGTTCAATACCATTTAACATTAAAGAATTTAGCATATTGAAATCAAGTAATTATGAGTTTTACATAGATTTTTTCTTTGATAAAATCAGCTTGGTTTTTCTTCTTATAGGTTCTTTTATTACTGTGTTGATTACCAAATACAGTCAGTTTTACATGCACCGTGAACAAGGGTACAAGCGATTTTTTACCACCTTATTATTTTTCTATCTTGGATATACAATCGTTGTATCCTCAGGAAATTTAGAAACATTGTTTTTAGGCTGGGAAGTACTTGGAATCTCATCATTTTTATTGATTGCATTTTATAGAGATCGCTATTTACCTGTGAAAAATGCTATTAAAGTGTTTTTTATTTACAGAATTGCTGATGTTGGAATTATTCTCGCCATGTGGTTAAGCCATCATTTATGGCATGAAAATATTTCATTTATCAAATTAACAAACTTTGAAATTGTCCATGAGCACCTTACGCAGCATAGTTTGATTGGATTTGCAATATCCATGCTTCTTTTAATTTCAGCGATGGCGAAATCGGCACTTTTCCCATTTTCATCTTGGCTTCCAAGGGCGATGGAAGGTCCCACCCCATCAAGCGCAGTTTTTTACGGATCACTTTCCGTTCATATTGGTGCTTTCTTATTATTGCGAACCCATCATTTTTGGGAACAGCAATATTCTATGCGAATTGTTGTATTTTGCATCGGACTAATAACTGCAATACTGGCAACATTCACCTCTCGAGTGCAATCGAATATCAAAAGTCAAATTGCCTATTCATCCATTGCTCAAATTGGTTTAATTTTCATTGAAATTTCTTTAGGATTTGAGAACTTAGCGATAATTCACATCATTGGAAATGCTTTTTTGCGAACCTATCAATTGTTGATTTCACCTTCTATTGTGACGTATAAAATAAGAGAACAATTTTTCAATTTCATTCCAAAAGTAAAAACCATTGAAGATTCCTGGCCCAAAAAAATTGAGAATACCATTTATATTCTTAGTTTGAAAGAATGGAATTTAGATCAAATGCATTATTCTTTACTATGGAAGCCATTTAAGGTATTTGGAAAAAACCTCGCATTCTTAAGAAGTAAATTATTTGTTACATTGGCAATTGTTCTATTCCTTGCAGGTGTGACTTTACATTTCTTTGAAAACGAATTAAATCCACAAATAATAAAAAACATTCCATCCGTTTTTGCCTTCATTGGTTTACTTTTAGTTTTGAAATCATTTGCAGAAATAAAAAATGTTTTCCTAAGTTGGTGGCTCATTGTGTTTAATCACTTTTGGATTGCTTTGGCCATTTCTTTCAATGAAAAGTTCAGTTTTTCTCATCACATTTGGTATTTGAGCGGAGTGCTTTTAGGCGGAATAATTGGATATTTTAGTTTAAGAAAGTTAAAACAGGAAGTTAAACTTTTTTCTTTGTCAAAATTCTTTGGTTATTCAGCTGAGCATCCAAAAACCTCATTCATTTTCTTAATTGCATGCCTAATGTTAGCAGGATTCCCCATTAGTCCAACCTTTATTGGAGAAGATCTCGTTTTTTCGCACATACACAGCAATCAATTTTTATTAGCAATATTTATATCATTAAGTCTCATTATCGATGGATTGGCTTTGATAAGAATTTTTTCTAAACTATTTTTGGGGCCGTTTATCAAGACTTATGACGGAGTTGTGAAGAAGAATCTTTGATAAGTGAACAAGAATAATGAGTGAATATTAATAAATTTTGAGTTATAGAACATTAGCTATAACCAGTTAAATAGAAGATACATTAAAAATAAAAAATATTAAAAATGAAAAACGTAAAAAATAATATTCCAGCGGATGGTTTTGCTGGACTAAAACAATACTGGAAATCAGATTTAGCTTCTGGATTCATGGTGTTTTTATTGGCCTTACCTTTGAGTTTAGGTATTGCTAAAGCAAGTGGATTCCCACCAGCAATGGGAGTTCTAACTGCAATTATTGGAGGAATTGTTAGTAGCTTTTTTAAGGTTTCTGCACTTACCATTAAAGGTCCAGCTGCAGGTTTGATAACTGTTTGTGCCGCAGCTGTTATAGAATTTAGTCAAGCAAAATATGGAGGTCCAGAAACAGCCATGCATGTTGTTGCAACAATAATAATTTTTATGGCGCTTTTCCAACTATTATTTGGATTCTTAAAGTTTGGTTCATTAAGTGATTTTTTTCCTCATTCAGCTGTGCATGGAATGTTGGCAGCTATCGGCATAATCATCATTGCAAAACAAATTCCCGTACTATTAGGCGATGATCCAAGTTTATACAAAGGAGAAACTCCACTCGAACTTTTAATGGATATTCCAAAATTTATTACCCATGCACATTGGCACATTGCTGTGGTTGGACTCTTAGCAATAAGTTTGATGTTTATTCTTCCAAAAGTCAAAAACAAAATCATAAAAAAAATTCCCGCTCCGATGGTTGTCTTAGTTCTAACCATTCCATTAGCTGTGTTTTGGCATTTTAAATCGAGTGAAGGTGCGTATTCATTAGTTACCGTTGGAGATTTTTGGGGTTCAATCGATTTGCATTTCAATTTCTCTTTCATCAATACATTCGCTTTTTGGAAATACGTTTTCATGTTCTTATTTGTGAGTAGCCTTGAATCATTACTAACCGTTAAAGCGATTGACAACCTCGATCCACATAAACGAATTTCAGATTATAATGGAGATTTAAAAGGACAAGGAATAAGTAATTTCTTTAGTGGGATTTTAGGTGGGTTGCCAATTATTTCAGAGGTTGTGCGTAGTTCGTCAAATGTAAATTTTCAGGCAAAAACCAAATGGTCCAATTTTTTTCACGGAATATTTTTGTTACTGGCAATGCTATTACTCATTCCAATTATCGAAATGATTCCCAATGCAGCCTTAGCAGCGATGCTTATTTATGCTGGTTTTAGATTGGCAGCACCAAAAGAATTCATGCACGTTTATCATATTGGAAAAGAACAATTGTTCATTTTTGTAGTCACAATCATTGTTACTTTATTAGAGGATTTACTTTTAGGAATTGCCGCAGGAATTGTTGTCAAATTAATTTTCCACCTAATTCACGGAGCAAAATTTTCAGAACTCTTTAAAGTAAAATATAAATTATTTGAACAAGAAAAATCCATCAAGGTGCTTATTCAAGGTGTTGCCGTTTTTTCAAATTTGATTCCCACAAAAAAATTAATTTCAAATCTCGATCAAAATAAGGAAATCATCATTGATTTAAGTGAATGTAAATTAATAGACCATTCATTTTTAGCATTTATTGAACATTTTAAAGAGGAAGCCCAAGAAAATGGAAATTTAATCAACATATCTGGATTGAAAAACCACAAATCCTTTTCGGATCATCCTTTGGCTACAAAAAAAATAAAGAAACGTTAACTTTGTCCTAAATTTAGAAGATGAAAAATTTAATTATAATTTCAGCATTTCTACTAGTTTTTTTTAATGGTTTTTCTCAAAAGGAAATCGTGTCGCAAAATGATGGCTGGGCGATGTATTTTGGAAACCATAAATTAAATAAAAACTGGGGGATCCACACTGAATATCAATGGAGAAGGTCCGACTATTTTAACTCGTGGCAACAGTCGTTGATGCGACTTGGGATTGATTATTATGCCAAAAATGGAATGCAAATTACTGCAGGGTACGGCTGGATAAAATCATTCCCTTATGGAAAACAGGCAAGTTTATATGCATATAATGAGCATCGCATTTGGCAACAATTGATATTAAAAAATAGTTTCCCAAGATTGGAAGTTCAACATCGGTATCGCTTAGAACAACGATTTATAGAGCAAAAAGCAGTGGATTTAAATGGTATTTATAAACATGAACAATTCAATTTTAGGCAGAGAATTCGCTATCGTTTTTTAGTAAACATTCCGCTGACTAACAAAGAAATGATTGATAACACCTTGTTTTTAAGCCTTTACGATGAATTATTTGTAGGTTTTGGAAAAGGAATTGGGAAAAATATCGTGGATCAAAATCGACTTTACGGAGCCTTAGGATGGAGATTTAATAAAAACATACATGTGCAACTTGGATATCTGAATCAGTTTATTATCAAAGCTGATGGGGTAAAAATGGAACGGAACCATACGATTCAAGCAGCGATCACGTATAATTTAGATTTTTCAAAAGTTGAAAAATAAATTTTGGCATGTAATTTGTTAAATTTTTCTTAAAATTATAAAATCAAGGCTATGAAAAATTTTACTTTACTCTTCTTATTAGTAGTTTCTCCGCTGAGCTTTTTTGCTCAAAGTAAATTTGCTACAGATTTTGAACCCATTCGAAAAGAATTAATTTCTTGGGACGAAGTTCGAGGCGAATGGCTTGCAGCAAGTTTAGAATCAATGGTGTACAACGAAGCTATTCCTAATAGAACTTTCCCCGAAGATTTTACTCCTGCGGAAATGTTACGTGTTGTTCCAGCAGATAAACGATCGATGTTGAGTCAACAAATTGAAGTGAATGAACGAAATTCTACAGAAAATTCACAAGCAAATGCATGGAGAGAATTGAAATCAATTTTTGCGAAAGCTACTTGTAATCCAGTGAGAGGTAGATCTTATGGAGACCCACATTTAACCTCCTTTGATGGAGCTAATTTTTCTTTTCAAACAGTGGGAGAATTTGTTTTAGCAAAATCTAATTCAGGAAAATTTGAAGTACAATCAAGACAAAGACCACAACGTGATGATTTTTCACTAAATACTGCCGTAGCAATGAATGTTGGCGGCGACAGAGTGTGTTTGTACCCAAATGAAAAACCAGATCGTTTTGAAAATGCCATCATTCGTGTAAACGGTGAACCAGTTGCAGTTGAAAATAATACATATTTTTTACCACGAGGTGGAACAATTCGAGTTTCAAAAAGAAACTATTACATCGATTGGCCAAGTGGTGAAACTGCAACTTTTGATCATTCTCGCTCAGGTTCGATTGATTTTATGAATATCACGGTACAAATTTATCCTTGTGCTGAGGAAGAATATTCTGGAATCTTGGGAAATGCAAATAGAAATTCAATGGATGATTTTAATACAAGAACAAGAACTCCTCAAACAAATTTTATTGCCATGATGAGTTTTGGAAACGATGAAATGGATGCCGTAGCTGAAGATATGGAAAAGCAACAATTGACTTACATTGCTAAGGATTTTGCATCTGAATGGAGATTAACTCCTGAAAACACTTTGTTTGACTATGGAATTGGAGAAAGTACATACACCTTCACAGATTTACGTTTTCCAATGGTTCATCGTACGGTTCGAGATTTGACTCCTACTCAACGTGATAATGCAAGACGTTTGTGCGAACAGCAAGGCTTAAATGGTGCTGAATTGAGAGCATGTATTTACGACCAGGGATTTTTACAAATCGACCCAATTAAACCTCCAGTTATTAAAGATAGAACTGAAGGCGTTGTTTTGACAAAGGTTGAACGCAAGCCAATTATCACAGATTCTGACAAAGAGGTAGAAGGAACAAAACGTGCACCTTCTGACGATGAAATCACAAAAGAAAAAGTGAATACAGAATCCAAGAATAAAGGTTCAGACACAGAAGCCAAACCAATTGACAAAAATACAAATACTGAAAAAGGAAAAACGAATACTGAAAGCACAAAACCAGTAAAAACGAATACTGAAAGTACTAAACCAGTAAAAACTTCTACGCCAGTGATTAATAATCCTGTGAAGACGAATACAGAGAGTACTAAACCAGTTAAGACTTCCACGCCAGTGATTAGTAATCCTGCGAAGACGAATACAGAGAGTACAAAACCGGCAAAAACAAGTACACCAACAACAAATCCAGTAAAAACAACTCCAATAAAAACGTCTACACCTACGATTAGAAAAGGTTGAGATTAAAAGTAATCAAATAAATAATGCCGCTAATTGACTTTGGCGGCATTTTTATTTTCAACTATTTTTTAATCAATTTTTCCTGAAAGGTGAATCCGTTTAAATCCTGAATTTCCAAGAAATAGACACCGGAAGAAATCCCTTTTAATTCAAGAAGATGTTGCTTTTTGAATTCACTTTCGACGATTATTTGTCCATCCATATTTTTCAAAAAAACATGCGTTTCATTTTCGCCTGAAATCTTCAACAAATCTTCAAATGGATTTGGGTAAACACTAAAATTCAATAATTCAAATTCATTTTGTGAGTTTGAACCAATTGTGATAGATTGAAGATTAGTTACAGTGTCACCGCAATTATTCCAAGCTTGAAGTTCAATGCTATGAATCCCTGAATTTGATGATCCAAACTCATGAACTAAATTTTCTTGAAAAAAAACAAGTGTGTTATCGACAATCCACTGATAATTTTCTGCATTTACACTCAAATTAGTGCACTCCACCGTGTTATTTTCAAGCAATGTGTACGTGAAATTTGAGACTACATCGTCATTAGAAAAATCCCAATTGGAAAGCGAGTCAAAAACCACAATATTTGCGGCATTCCTTATCAATACGGCTTCATTTGCATTTAAACCATAATCATTTGAAATCAAATTGGGGCTTTTTTTATAAATTGTTGCATAAAAAGAACAGGCAGCGGCGTAAGAACCTGCTAAAGAAGGATGACTTTCATCTGAGGAATAAAGTTCAATTTCTGGATGATTCTCTCTTAAATAATTCCATAATTTACCAACTGGCGAAACAAGTGCACTATTATCTTGTGCCATTTGCATATATCTCAAATATAGCAAACTATCCATTCCAGTGTAAGTGCAAACAGGTGGCCAAAAAGCACAGTTTCCTGCATCCCCATTTTTTCTTCCCCAAGTCATATAAAATATGGTTTCTCCGCAGGGATTATGCAAATTAACTAAACTATCTAATTTTTTCGCAAAAGGAAAAACATCACTTTCCACTTGTGAATCAGGAAAAGATGGACGTTGACTTTGCTCTTGAAGCACCACAAAATCCCAATTTCCTTGTGCAATCTTTGTATTTACTGTAGCATTTGAAAAATGACCTTGAAACGTTTGTCCACCAGGAGTATGGCTATCAATTATCAAGGTATCCCCAGCAGAAAGACTTAAATCTTTAGTGAGTTGTGGCAAATTATTTACTCCTGTGTAGCTATTTCCAATAAAGAGTATTCGTTTGCTCTCTTGCGCAGAAACAATTTGTGATACAAAAATGCATAGTACTACTGTCAATTTCTTCATAATTCAACTTGTTTTAAAGAATAACTCCTTTTAACATCAAAAGGTTGCTTTTGAGCTTGAGAAGAAAATTGAGTATTCTTGGAATCTTATGGTGAGAAAATGAGGTAGGTTTCAATTAAACAATTAATGCTTCCATACTCTACTCCACCCTCTTTAAAATAGATTTTTCAGTTCCATAATTTTCCATTTTCATCGATGCAGCTACCTCCGTTCTGAATGCTTCCATAGATGTAACTCCATCCACACCTTTTACCATCAGTGAAACATCATGAAAAACGATTTTTCCCTCCACCATTTCATATTGATAATGGTAGAATTTTTCTTCCCCATCAGGTTTTAATATTAAAAATGTTTTTCCTTCCAAAACAGTTTGGTAAGCAGTTAAATCGTCGGTTTCTAAGACGTACATTTCTCCTCTTTCTAAAATTTTTACGCGCAGGGAACTTTTACTATCTTTTATAAATTGAACTTTTTTAATTTCACTCGATTCAGTCTCCACTTCCCACGTACCAATAAGGTTCTGATCTATGTTTTCTTTCAAATTACCTAAACTGTAGTCCATTCCAACAGGACAGGCAGTTAATAATAAAGTCAGAGGAAGAAGCAATAAAATTAATTTTTTCATTGAATTAGAATTTTTAGATTTATAGGTAAAGTTACGAAAAAATTTAAAACAATTAGAGACTTTGTATAGTGAAGGTGTTATAATTTTAACAAATCAACAGCAAGCGTGTTTGCCCATTTTTTTCTTTCGGAGCTCGATGTAAACATGGAAGCACGGCATTATTCGGATGATCGACAGCTATTTTCCATAAATTACCAAGACCTAAATTTACAATTTCAGCATTTTCGCAGGCTTTGTAATGCAAATCAAAGAAATTTTCGCTTAAAAAAGACTCAAAATCAGAATTTCCCTTTGAATTTGAATGTAGCTCAAGTAAATGTACCCGAATTTCTGGAATTAAAATTTTTTGAACGGCTTGCGAGTTGGGTACAATTTCACTTGCTTCACCAAAATAAGTACACAAAAATGTAGCCGTTGGAATTGGAGAGCGATCTACGTGAAAGGAATACACATCTGTTGGAAAAATTGGATTATCTTCATCTTCATCGTAGGATTTAATCAAATTCAAAACGGGCGAAGCACCAAATTCTTTCAATAAATTTAAATCGTTTAACAATATTTCTCTTGCCAGTTGCCCTTTTTCACTTAATTCTAGTGCCTCCAAATCATCGATGTCAATTTCAAAAATATTTTCATTCATTTCAAATTTGGCAACAATTTCAGAAAAATCACCTTCCAAGTCTCGACTGAAACACATTGCATTTATTGCTCCAGAAAAAGGAGTTTCAAGTAATTCTTCGAATGTGTGGATCTGCTGAATTTGAGATAAAGATAGATTTGACATGAATTCTTTTTACAAAGTTAAAATGAATATGGAGGAATATTTAAATTTTAGTAAGCTTTGAATTTAAAAATATTTTCTCCAATTATCGCATGATAAATATTCACTAAAATAGTTGAAACACTTTTAAGTTCCCAAAAACCGAATGACTACTTATTTCTTTTAGGCTTTTTTCTATTGTCAAATAAATTTAGAACAATCAACTGTTTCTTGTCAAATCGATAAAACAAATTTATTTGTTTGATAAGAACTAAACTTCTTATTTGTTTATGCTCTAGTACAAGAGTTCCAATTTCAGGAAACTCAGCTACCAGATCCAAGGTTTTAAAAACATTCAATGCAAATTTAGAGGCTATACTATGACCAAATTCATCTTCTAAATAAATCAAAATTCTTTCGAAAGATTTTTCTGCTTTCAAATTCCATTTTACAATTAGAGCCATTTAGCATACTTCTTTTTTACATCTTCATTTGAAAGTAAATTCGATTCAATAAAACTTTCTTCATAAGATAACAATAATTCTTCCTGTTCACTTAATGTGAGTTTATCCCATAAATTTTCTTTTTTATTTGAAAAACTTTGGGTCAATAAATCATGAAATCTTTTTAGTAAATTTTCATTTTCTATTGTATCAATTAACAAATGAATATCTTTTTTTATATCTAGTGCTTTCATCTATTTGCCATTTCAAACAAAGTTAAGCCAAAAATTGAAGTATTCCAAAATTTATTAGGAATAAATGCAAAATGAGGGAAATCGAAAATTTTTTGTGAAAGATTTTTCTTGTTTATATGCGAAATAAAAGGAAAACTAAATCCTCGCCACATAATTTTGTTTTGATTTCACTTATATAATAATGAATGATTTATTTCACCTTCAAAAGGTTTAGAAAAGTTATTACCTAATTTGAATCTAAGAAGAGTTTTATAATTTCCATGATATTTAGGAATAACAAAACACGCTATTTCTTTGTCCTTCATCTGAATATAATGCAGACCAACACCGCACTCGTAATAATGAAATTTTTCAATTTTTATCCAGTTTTTATTTTCATCTAAAGCTTCAATTATTATAGGAATTTGATAACCATAACCTATTATTAAATTTGAATCACTAATATTTTGGATAATCAAGATATTTGAGTGGAAATATTCGACATTATTAAGTTCATTGTAATGTTTATAAATAACTATTTCTTCTTGATAAAAATGAAAAATTATGCTACTATCATGATTTTTTCTAAAATCTTCTAAGGCATTTTCTTTAATAAAATGTTCTTTAATTGGAATTGTTACGTCTTGATAAAATCTACCTAAATCAATAGTATCTCTAATTTCCCCTATATAAAAAGGAATTCTTTCAAAAGATACCTTACTATTAGGAATAAATGAACTTATTTCTGTTTCAGCAACTATAAGTGTATCAACTATAATAGGTAATTTAAAATCCTGAGCTTTTATTTTGGAAAAAGGAAAGATTAATAAACTAATGATAATTATAAATATTTGAATGCAAATTCTCATCTTGAATAACCTATTTTAACCTGTACCTTTTTAGCAAAAATAGTAAATTTTCTCCAAACAAAAAAGCCACCCTTTTACGAGTGGCTTCGATCCCGATAGCTATCGGGACTATTGTCTTTTTTCTAATTTCTCCGACTACTTAACCAACTCCATTTCTGAAATCAGGTTTGTAGCACCATAACATTTGTCGATAATCCATAAAGTGTAACGGATATCTAAATTGATAGTACGTTGTAAATTTGGTTCGAAGAAAATATCTCCAGACATTGCTTCCCAGTTTCCGTCAAAAGCAGTTCCAATCAAATGACCTTTCCCGTTGATTACTGGAGAACCAGAGTTTCCTCCAGTGATGTCATTGTTTGACAAGAAGTTAACTGGCAATTTACCTGTTTTTTTGTCGGCATATTGTCCATAATCTTTTTTCAATGCAACTTCTTTCATTCGCGGATCTACGTTAAATTCAGGATTATTAGGATCTTCTTTTGCCAACACTCCATCAAAATCAGTTACAGAATCCATGTATTTTCCTTCATTTGTTGTGTATGGCAATACATTTCCGTATGTCAAACGCATTGTTGAGTTTGCATTTGGGTAAAAAGTTTTCTTTGGTTGCATTTCACGCACCGCTTTCACAAATAAACGATTTGCGCGTGTCAATTTCTCATTTGCTTCTTTCACTTTTACATCAGCCATCGCATTTTGATATGCTTGATCTAAATCTTTGATTAAAATAAATAATGGGTCGTTTGACAAAGTTTCTTCTTTAAAATCAGCAGCAAAAGCATCAAATCTTTCTTTGTTTGTAAAAATTGAATATGCTTTCACACGTGCCATAAATGATTCTAAACTTTTCTCGTTCAATCCTTTAGCAATACCAAAACGTTGTTCTTCGCTCACATCACTTAAGTACATTTTTAAAACCTCTTCCAAAGTTTCTAATTCGATGTTCATGTTTTTCTCAGCAAAAAATGCTTTAGCTTGCTCTAAACCAGCACCTTTAATCATTTCAGCACGTTCTTTGTTTCCTTTTTTGGAAGCGTCAATCATTGCTTTAAAGGTATAAACCATTGAATTAATATCTACTTGACGAACAAATTCACTTTGATAAACTCGTAAATAAATAATGCTATTTGTAGTTTTAAATGCGTTATCGATGTCGGATAAAATGTTATCATATTCAGATTTTCCTTTCGCATAATTCAAAAATTCATCTTCAATCAAACGTTTTTTATCTGCAACTTTGTTGTTTTTCAATTGCTCTGATTGCCCAATAAAATATTTCCAATAATTTGCAACTTGCGCATATTTAGAAGAATATTTCAAACGAATAGCAACATCTTTGTCCATGTATTTTTTCATGATTTCTAATTTCTTAGCACGAACGTCAACAATTTTTGGTTGCTCCAATGAAACTGCTTGCTCAACACCATAAGAAGTTAAAAAACGATTTGTTCTTCCTGGGAAACCCATAATCATTGCGTAATCATCTTTTGCAACTCCAGTTAAAGAAATTGGCAAACTATGTCTTGGCACCAACGGTTGGTTAGCATCACTGAAAGCAGCAGGTTTGTTGTCAGCCCCAGCATAAACACGGAACATAGAAAAATCAGCAGTATGACGAGGCCACATCCAGTTATCTGTATCTCCACCAAATTTTCCAGCAGATTGCGGAGGTGTTCCAACCAAACGCACATCGTTAAATGTTTCTTTTACAAATAAGTAAAATTCATTTCCATCGTAAAAATCACGAACAAAAGCTTCGTAGTGTGTTCCTGTAACTGCATCTTTTTCTAAAACTGCAGCCAATTCTTTGATTTTTGCATTTCTTTCTTCCGTTGTCATAGAAGGCCTTAATTCTTTAGAAATTGCCGCTGTTACATCCTCAATTCGAATGATAAACGTAGCAGTTAAACCTTGAACAGGAATTTCTTCAGCAGTACTTTTTGCCCAAAACCCATTATCCAAATAATTTTTATCTGGAGTTGAAGCGTCAGCAATTGCATCGTAACCACAGTGGTGATTTGTTAAAATAAGTCCTTTTTTAGAAATAATTTCACCTGTACAAAATCCACCAAAAGAGATGACAGCATCTTTCAAAGAAGATTTGTTAATGGAATAAAGTTGTTCTTGTGTTAACTTTAAACCGTGTTTTTTCATGTCTTCGTAGTTTCTACCTAACATGAATGGTAACCACATTCCCTCGTCTGCCTTTGCAACAGTCGTTGAAATCATCACTAATAATAGTGCGAAAAATTTTAATTTCATTGTTTTAATTTTTAAATCGGGCTAAAATTAGTTATTTTTTGTACACAAACTTTACCGCTTGTGTATTTTATTGAGTAAAAAGCTAAAACAAGCAGAGCAAATTATACTTTTATTTACAAAAAACGATAAACAACATTCAGCTTATTAAAAATTTTATCTTCTTAAAATTAAAATAATGTAAAATGAATATTTTATCTCTTACTTTTTTCATTGCCAAAAAAGTAAGCAAAAAGTCTAGTCCTATTTGTTAC
>CAZHLZ010000052.1:0-14189 GCA_964532475.1 uncultured Chitinophaga sp. | reverse complement strand
ATATTTTGAAAGGGGAATCTTTTCATAATGGAATGGCAAAATTTCCGATTTTTGATAAACGCATGGTTTCTTTGGTGAAAATTGCAGAAGAAATAAACCAATTGGATGCTACCTTTGACCGATTAACCAAACAAAATCAAGAAGACATTGAATTCAGAACAAAACTCATAGGAACAATTATTGAGCCTCTCATCATTGTTATCATTGGTTTGATAGTTGGGGTGATAATGGTGGCGATGTATTTGCCTATGTTTAATTTGAGTAATGTGATAAAATAATTAAAGTTCCACGAGCTTGAAAAAACTTGGAATATAAATTTTGTGATCACTACTTGCATGTGAGGTACATAGAGGGATAATGTATTGTTTTTGTTCTTCGTAACTAAATACAATCGCACCCATAATATCGTTATTATTGCACATTTTTTCGCAACATAGATTTGTTTTTTGTTCCGATTTTTGCAGCCAGAACCATAGCAAATCTTCAGAACATTCTTTGAGTGAAAACACTTCGTTATATTGCTCAGACATTAGAAAAGTACACTTTTTAATTTCCCAGTAGAAACCTCTCCCAAACTTAATTGAAAGGCATAACTTAACTCAAGTAAGCCAGTGGCTTGAAAGAATGATTGCAAATCCCGTTCCACCCGAATTTTTGCACTTAATAAGTCATTCGCAATGATTTCTGAAACCCAAGTATAGTTAGATTCATGTAATTTTTTCCAATTATTCTGGGTTAGTTTCTCCGCCGCTTGCGAATATTGCAGGTTTAAGTTTGGAGATGCATTAATTGTGAGAAGGATCTTGTATAACATGTGTTCTTTTTACTTGTAAAATTAGGGTAGAAAAGTAGCATATACAATCCCCGAAAAGGGGGGTGATTTAGAAGTTTTTTTGTGCTGGAAAAGTAATTTGGACACAAACATGCAGATCGAAATGTTTAATTGTTTTTTATTGCAGAGCCAGATGCAACTGATTAGTCGTGAAAAATTTTGAAGTTAATTTTTATTTATTGGTTGCACTGATTCCAAAAGTTGCACACAGCGTCGTCATTTTGGCGCTTGGTACAGTGGCGGATTTAGGAGTTTAAAACTATCAATATACCAAAAAAGTAGATGTGAGGTAGAATGTTCAATTAACCATGTCAACCACCATTTAGTCAATCGCATGTAACCTGCTGTGTTGCGATGGATTACATACAAAAGTTCGTCAATTTTTACAATCTTTATAATTAAGGAGGTACAGGCAATTCTATTTTTGTTCTTGCTGAGAAGTCTTTAGCTGTAAGCTGTCCATCTATATACCATAATAAGTTTTGCACGATGGCTTTTTCATCTGAAGGTGGTTCGTTGGCAATGTAAATTAGTAAATCTTTAAATACCCATCCTTCAATCCTTTCTCTTTTTGTTTGCAAATCTGTCATATCAATGTTAGCAAGTGCAATCTCTTTTAGTTTATCAGTCTTTTTGTCTTGATAGTTGGTAATAATGGAAAAAACTTCTAAGAGCTTACCGTCAAGTTTGTCTTTGAAAAGAGTTGAATGCTTAGCAATCATTTTATCAAACTCCTTTTTCTGTTTGCTCATCAAATACACCTCTGTCAAGTCAAAAATTGCCGATTGATTGTCTTTGTCAATTTCAAGGAGTTTCAAGTAAGTTGTGACTGATTCTTTGTAGTTTCTCAATCTTGTATGAATCATTGCCTTGCTATGAAGTAAAATAATGTCATTTGGTGATAGTTCTAGTGCTACAATACAAAATTCAAGTGCAGAGCCATATAATTCGTCTTTAAAAAGGTTGTTGATTTTATCCTTTAACTCAAGAACTTTAATCTTTTTGTTTTGTTCGTCATTTGTTTTCAATATGTCCCGAAGTTCTGTGTCATATTTTTCTTTGCTTGTTTGAAACTCCGTAAATTTTGAAGCTATTTCTAACTGAAGTTGTTTAAGTTTTGTTAATTCAGTTGTATATTCTTTTTTGATTGAATTAATATCCTTGATGCCTAAATAACCTAGAACGCCAATGATTCCTAGAATGATTGTAATAATTAAACTTATTCTTTCATAGTTATTGCTGTATGTTTCTTTCAACAGGTCTTTTTCAATTTTGTAGTTAAGTTCATCTCTTCTTAACTCCTTTATTTGATCGTCTATCTGTTCTATCTTATACTCCAAACTTTTAATTGCCAAGCTGTCAGAAATATTTGTCTTGCCTAAGGAAATTAGTGATGTGGTTAAAAAGAGAAATAATAATATTTGTCTGTTCATGGTTTCTAAATTTGAGATATTTTCTCTAAAAATTCATTATAGGCTTTTTCTTGTTCAGCAATTACCTCATAACGGTTTCTATTATACTCCAAAGCAGCTTGATGAGGAAGATAGATTTGATTTGAGAACCTCATTATCAATTCTAAGATTGTATTTTGAGTAGATTCAGAATATCGGTATAAATTTAATAGAACGTTGGTGTCAAACATGATAATACCATGTTCCCAAATTCTTTTAATATCGTCTTCTGTTTTTCTATAATATCCCGGAAATAGTTCTTTCATAGTTCGTCTTTTTATAATTGTGCCTAACGTTCCCTAGCTATGCCAAGTGTGGGACTTCGTGATTTATTATTTTGTCAATTTACTTTTTACTTTACAAGCGAGTCACACACTTTCACCTACAACCCACACCCACATTGGGCATAGGTAGTGTTATGGGCTGGGCTTTAATTTAATCGCTTCTTTAATTCTTTACCCAATCTTTCAAATCCTTTAACCTTTTCTTCAACAAAATCTATATATGGTAGTCCTGCAATTGCTAATATTGGTTTTGTTATTTTTGCTCTTAAAAGGAGAACGGGTTTGCCTATCTCCTCTGAATAAAAAAATTCACGAATTGACCACCTCGATTTTTTCCAGTCGGGCGAAATTACACTCAAAACAGCAACCGATTCATTAATAACTGATTCAAGTTCCATAAAGAACTGAATATGATAGTTTCTATCACCCTCCTCAAAATCCCAATAAGCAAATTCTTGTGATTTTAAGAAATCCCTCAAATCAGTAACAAAATTAGAATCTTCTTCACAAAAGCTTAAAAACACATACCCTTTAGATTTTTCTTCTTTAGTCGCAACAGGCTGTTTGCTAATATAGTTTTTAGGAATAGACTTTAAAAGCAATTGAAAACCATTTGCGAAACTTTGTGTAAAATCAATCCATTGTAATTGCTTCACATAGCTGGGTAAGTTTTCAGATAAGAATTCACTTATCTTAATGGGAATTATTCTTTTATTAGATGCGAAAGCTAGTTCAATTGAAGTCCAACTTGAACTAATATAATTATCACTTAATACAATTAGTAATAAACTTGCCGATTCAATACCTCGTTTTATTTCATCCTGCCACATTGAACCAGGAACAATTTGTTGTACATCAACCCAAGTATCAATTCCTGAATTATTAAGCATTCCTGAGAGCTGGTCAACAAATTGTTTATCTTTTTGAGAATAGCTTATAAAAATAAAAGGTTTACTCATTAGAATTTAATTTATATTCTTTCCTTTTTTACCAAATTCCAATAATGCTCACCAAGTATAGTTAATTGACAACCTGTTGAATTCATTGCTGCAAAATACATATGTTCTTCATCGACAGGTTTAACCAAATTGATTCTATTGTATTTTTGTAATAATGCAAATTTTTCGGCATTTTCCTTAATAACACTTTTTTCAGTTGGTTCGAAAGTTGGATTTAGCGGAAAAATGAACCCTTTGGTTGGAAATAACTTTATTAATTCTTTTAGCTCTGCTAATCCAATTGGAGGTTGAACTTTTCTTAAACTTGTAAAACTCTTTACATTAGTTTTAAAAATTGGTCGTTGCTCCCAAGGGCCTAAAGATTGATCAATATGCGCATATACACTGCCGGGAGTAATCTCTCCAACAAGATTTGAAGCACTTCCATTGAGAGCGTCAATTAATAAACTTGTAAATACTCCAGAGCCATCTTCCTCAATGGCATATTGAGTTTCACTTGATGCTGTTAGGATTGTTAAGCCTTCACTAAGGGTTGATTTGTCATCATCACCTTTTGCCTTACCAACAAACCCAGCATGGCAACAATCAAGAATTATTATTTTATTGCGAGCATGTGAACTATTAGCAATCTGAAGTAATTCTGTTAATGGAAATCCATCATCACCATCTTGACAATCACTAGTAATTAAATAACCTCCAGTGTTCTCAACGTATCCGTGTCCAGAAAAATAGAAAAGCGCCACATCTGAATCATCTTTGAATAAATCAATTGTAAGGTTTTTCAATTCTTTCCTTGTTATAGCAGAACTTTCATTTGTTGCTACTTCAATTTTTGAAGAGAAATTTATTGTGCCATCACTATGTCTATCTAATATTGGTTTAAGAGAATAGGCATCATTAACACAACCGAAAAGTGAACTTACATTTTTGTAGTAATCAATTCCAACTATAAGTGCTTTTCTCATAACGCTATTTCTTTAATTCCATCAACTACCGATTTACTTTGCCACTTAACAATTTTAGTCGCATTTTCCTTTACAATTTTTGAAGTTTTTTCTGAATCCCAAGGTTCAACAGCTAAAATTGGTTTTCCATAGCTAACCGCAATTTCAATTTCTTTTTGTATCCACTTACTATAACTCGCATAAACTCCAGCTAGAATCACAACACAACTAGTTCCTTTAATTTTGGCATCTATTGCTTCACGAAGTTCTTTATCTGTTCCGTTAGTGTGTATTGGGTCATTTATTGGAACAGAATGGTCAAAATAATCAAGATTTTGGTCTTCGAAAAATTTAATAATTTTCTCGTAAGCATCACCGTATGCCCATGAATGGCTAATAAAAAGTCTGTAAGATTTACTCATTGTTTTAGTTATTTAATTGGTTAATAAATTTTTCTAGATTTTCCCAATTCCACTCAATTACTCTTTTTCCTTTCAATTCAGGTGGAATAGCTCCTTTATCATTTTTTTTAATGTGCATGCCAATTAATTTTACGCCTTCTTCTCTTGCACATTTAATTTCCCATCTTGCACCGCCAGCCTTATGTGTATTCTTACTCAACAAAGCGATTACACCATGGCTTCTTTTAATTTTTGTTCTACACTTCTGTTTCCATTCATTTTCATTCCATTTTTTCTTAACAGACATATCTATAAAATCAAATGGAGAATTATTTTTTCTAGCTTGTTCAACCAGATAATCCCGATATTTCACATCTTCTATAGCAAAACTTATAAAGACACGTTTTCTTGTCTCTATTTTTGAATCGCTATTGCCAAATAAAAAGTCAAAAAATCCCATTATAAAATTTCAAAAGTTTCAGTAATCTCGTTTCTTAGCCTTGCCCATAACTTGTAACTAAGAGTAACTCTTAATCATTTGTAAGCACTTAAAATTAAGTAAATAAATTATTACATGCAAACGTATGACAAAATCTCCACCTCTACAATCCCCGAAATCGGGGTATTTTCAATTATTTTAATGGAATACTAATTTTAGCTGAAAAACCTGTTTTAACGCCGGGGTAAGTGATGCTTCCTTCAAAAGATTTCACGCGAGCTTCGATGCTGTTGAGACCAACACCTTTCGTGATTTTATTGAAATCAAAGCCAGTTCCGTTGTCTTGAAAATAGTAAAGTAAGGTGTTTTCAGTTTTACTTATTTCGAGGAGAATGGAATTTGCATTGGCATATTTGATTGTGTTTGTAAACAATTCTTGGGAAATACGGAAACAATTTAATTCCAATTGCTCTTCCAAGCGGAAATCTTCCATGATGAATTTAATTTCCAAATCAGGGTTAAGGTAAAGGAGGTTTGTAATGTGTTCTTCAATGGCTTCTTGCAAACCAAATTGTTTCAATGTTGGAGAAAAAAGTTCGTGGGAAATTGCTCTAGAACGTGAATTTGCTTGCAATAAAAGGGAATCAATTCGATCAAACAACTCTTTGTTTTGTTCTTGAAAAAATTGTCTGCTTTTGGTGAACAACATACGACAAACTCCCAAAATGCCTCCTAAATCATCGTGTATTTCTTGAGAAATTTTTAATCGTTGCTTTTCTTCTCCCTGCATGGTAGCGCTGATAATGGCTAATTTTGTGCGTTGTGCTTCTTCTCTCTTTTTGATTCTGTTTCTATAATTGAGTGCGAATAAAACTAAAGCTATTAAAAGTGCTCCGGCTACTATTATAAGCTGCAGCTTGAAGTTTTTTGCCTCCTTCTTTTGTTCGCTAATTTTGAGTTCTGCAATTTCTCTTTTCCGTTCGGTGGCATCGTATTTTTCTTGTGTTTCAACAATAAATTCGTGTTTTTCAGTGTTGAAAAGTTCGTCCTCAAGCTGTGTGTACTTTTTGTAGTAAGTAAGGGCTTCTTGTGGATTTCCTTTTTTCTCGTATAATTCTGAAAGGTTGAATAAAATGGTCTTTTTCTCTTCTTTAGAGGAAAGCACATCCACCATGTTCAAGGCCTTTTTGTAATAATATAAGGCGGAAACTGTTTGATTTAAGTCTCGATAAATGGTTGCCAAATTATTGATGCAAATAGACTGACCAACTTGATCATTTATTTTAATAGCAATTTCATTTGCTTTTGTAATATACGGAAGGGCTTTGTTTGGTTTTTTTAATTTTATGTAGGCAGCACCGATGTTGGAGAGCAGGATTTGGTAGTCTAAATTATTATCTTTTGGAATTATTAATTGAGATTGTTTAAAATATGATAATGCGATATTTGGATTACCTTTTTTAAAATAGAGGTCACCCAAATTACCGTAAATTTGACATTTTGTGATGGAATCATTTGTGTTTTTTAATGCAATTTTCAAGTATTTTACAGATAAATCATACTTTTCAGTTGTAGAAAAAATATATCCAAGAAAAATATGTGTTTTTATATTTATTGGATCATTGTTTTTGGAATTTGCAACGATTTTAAAAAGTAAATAGGTTGCGCTATCATAATTGTTTGATTCAAAATATGTTTTTGCCTGATTGTAAAGTAAACTGTTAGACTTTTTCAGAGCAATTTCATTACTTCCACTTTTTGAAAAAACAAAAAGTGGAAGAACAAAAAAATATAGAATTATTATTTTCACATTGTAAAAATACAATTTTATTATAACGATGGTATGTGACCTCGCGTGATCGCACCACCTTTTTCTTTCTTTTTCTTTTTCTCGGCATCCAAAACGAAATACTCCACTTCCACAAAAGGGCGATTAAGGTCAATTACGTAAGGTGGATCAATCTGAATGTTTCCGTTCAAGACTAAGGGATCCTTTAAACTAATTTCTTCGAATAGAATTTCGATTTTTAATCCCGGTAAGGCTTTTGTTGCATCATCGTACTTTTCGATTTGGACAATCTCTACTTTCGCTTGCGCGTAAGTTTTTCTTGGTGAAAAAATTGTGTACTCCAAATTATACGTACCATCTAAATTATCGAACAGGTCGATTGCACTTCTAAATTTTGCCATATTGTTAATTTTTAAATATGACACAAAATAAGTTAGAATTATTCCCAATTGTAACTACCCAAAATAGGAGTATTTAAACTATTTTTTTCTTACAAAACATTATTCTTGACTGCGAAAATTGCTAAGCCAACTGCCTTTTTTGCTCCTATCTTTTTTAATAAACTTTTTCGGTAAGATTCTGCTGTTAAGGGAGATATGTTGAGTTTTTCGCCAATTTCTGCATCTGTCTTTTCCTCACAAATGGCTCTAAGTACTTCAATTTCGCGTGTGGTAAGGTCGATGTTATTTTCAAATTGATGTTTAATCTTTCCACTTTTGAGTAAGTTTTTTAATAAGTCAATGGACCAAAAATCATTGTAATAAACTCCTTCACTTATTACCTCATCAATTGCCTCTACAATAACTTCAATGTCAGAATCTTTTGCTAAATATCCGTTTCCTCCTGCTAAAATAGCTGTTTCGATGAATTTTTTAGAAATGTGGTTTGTCAGGAAAATTACTGCTACCTCACGAAATTTTGCATTTATTTCTTTGCAAGCTTCAAATCCATTTTTATTAGGCATATCGATGTCCATCAAAATGACATCTGGTAAGGTTTTATTTCTTAAAATCATTTCAATCAATTCCTTCCCATCTTTTGCTGTGTGCAATAATTGGTACTGAGGCATGGTGTTTAAAATCAATGCCAATCCATTACGCATCAATTCATGATCTTCTGCAATTGCTAAATAAATTTTTTCCATAGTAGTGGTTTTTAATTTAATTGTACGAAGCCTAATTCTATTGCTTTTACAGCTAATTCGACTGATTTACTCACATTTAATTTTTGCCTTAAATTTCGTTTGTGAAATTCAACACTGTCTGTCTCAATGAATAATTTTTCAGCAATTTGTTTGTTACTCAAGCCTAAAACAATCCAAGTCAAGACTTCTTTCTCTCTTTCTGTCAGGTGAAAGGAAAATTTTTCCAAATTCGGACTATTTACCACGATACTTGCAATCTCTTGGCTCATAAATGTAAGGTTGGTCAACACGGAATCAATTGCTTGAATCAATTCTTCGCCTTTACAACTTTTCAGAAGATAGGCTTGAACTCCTTCTTGTAATCCAGCCATAACAAATTCCTTATTTTTATACTGAGACAGCAAAATCACTTTGATTTCAGGAAATTTTTCGCGCATTATTTTTGCAACTTCAATGCCAGACAAATCAGGAAGTTTGACGTCCAAAATCAAGACTTCAAAAAATAAATTTCCTGCTTTAATTTCAGAAATAAAGTCCTGAGCTAAAGCGAATTTGGCAACAACCGTGTGTTTTCCCTCATCCTCAATCAAGTATTGAAGTGATTCCATCACAATTAAGTGGTCGTCAACTATTACAATTTTAGCCATTTTAAAAATTTCGTGCTAAATGTAAGAAAATAATTTATTTCGATTCATTAAGTTCTGATTAAATTAATTTGAAAGATTAAAATACCCCGATTTCGGGGATTGTGGGGGAGGGAATTTAGATTTATGTTTGTCCAAAATATTCGAAAGAAATATTTCTAAAATTAAATTGTACAATATGAAAATCGTAAACTTGTCCTTCATTTTAAATCTTGTATTTTTATTCCAAGGTTTTCTATTTTTTTCTCAAAACGAAATTGACAAAATTAATATCCTTACTGCTGGGAATTTTGATTTTGGAGAGAAGGTAAAATTGAATTATTTGGGACACATTAATTTTTACAGTCCAAACATCAACGGTAAAAGATTTGGAATTAATTGTGGTGTTATGAAAATAAACTACAATGACACGAATCAACTTTTAGAATCTTATTCCAAAGATAATATCTTGTTAAACCCACTCAAAAACCCCGCTGTGGGAGATAAATACATAAGCCAATTTAACAGATACAAATTTTCATTAAAAAATGTAAATTGGAGCAATTATTGCCAACTAATTTTACTCTTGAATAAATTTGATGCTCAAAGTAAATTTTATCTTAATCTCCACGGTGAGCTAGCCATTAATAGAGTAAATATTGACTATGAGTTTAACACCTTATACCAAGATACCATGATTTTTGATAGCACAAATGTGTCAAATGTTTATCGAGCCAATGTAAACACTAATGGGAGCCAACAAAAAAGCTTTTACAATTGGTACCTGGGTACAGGAATAACTGGAGATATTTTCATTTGTGAAAAAGGAAGGTTGTTTACTCAATTAAATGCTGGTGTCACCAAAGGAATCCCCTATTTTCCGTCAATTTTAAATTACAATTCCCTTGTGCAAGACAATCCAGAAAGAAAGTATTCAATATTTTACATGTATAGATTCTATTACCTACATACAATTTCGGATGCAGCAAAAGGTGTTTTTGGGGCAGATATAAGAGGCATGGGAAAAGTAGATCCACAATATGCACTTTATTTAGGATTAACTATTGATGTGGCAAAGTTTTTTGAAGCTTTAGGTGGAAAATAAAATTATCTAAGATGAATTTGTTTTAGTTACAACTAACACTTTTATTACAAAAAAATGTATATTCGTAGCATAATATTTTAAAAAAAATGCCAAACCAAAATCCTGAACAAAGAGCAAGAGACATTATCGACAACATGTTGATTGCTTCTGGGTGGATTATTCAGGATAAAAAGAAAATCAATTTACTTGCTGGTGTTGGAATTGCTGTTCGGGAATACCAAACGGATATTGGTCCTGCTGATTATGTTTTGTTTGTCAATAAAATTGCAGTTGGAATCATTGAAGCAAAACGCGAAGAAGAAGGTGTTAGACTTTCTACCGTGGAAGAGCAATCGGTTCAATATGCGAATGCAAAATTACGTTTATTGAATAATGACCCCTTGCCTTTCGTGTATGAAAGTACAGGAGAAATTACACGTTTTACAGATTATCGTGATCCAAAACCAAGAGCAAGAACTATTTTCACTTTTCAAAGACCAGAAACACTGGTGGCATGGTTGAAGGAAGATAAAACTTTAAGAGCAAGATTATTAGAAATTCCTGCGTTGCCGATTGATGGATTGAGAGATTGCCAAATTACGGCAATTAAGAATTTAGAAAAGTCATTTAAAGAACAGCGACCAAAAGCCTTGATTCAAATGGCAACTGGTTCAGGGAAAACGTTTACTGCTATTACAAGTATTTACCGATTGTTAAAGTACGCCAAGGCAAAACGAATTTTGTTTTTAGTAGACACCAAAAATTTGGGTGAACAAGCAGAAAGTGAATTTCGTGCCTATACGGCTAAAGAAGATAATCGATTATTTACAGAATTGTATGGTGTGACGCGCTTAAATAGTTCATTTATCCCAAATGACAGCCAAGTTTACATTAGCACGATTCAACGCATGTATTCTATTTTAAAAGAAACGGAATTGGATGAAAGTGCTGAAGAGTTAAACCCAAATGAAACAAATTTATTTACAAAAGAACCTGTGCCAGTTGGATACAATGAAAAAGTACCGATTGAATTTTTTGATTTTATTGTCATTGATGAATGTCACAGAAGTATCTACAACCTTTGGAAACAAGTGTTAGATTATTTTGATGTGTTTCAAGTGGGTTTAACTGCTACGCCTGACAATCGAACTTTTGGTTATTTTAATCAAAATTTGGTATGTGATTATGGGTATGAAAAAGCCGTAATTGATGGTGTATTGGTTCCTTACAATGTTTTTACAATAGAAACGCAAATTACCAAAGAAGGCAGTAAAATTGCTTTGGGTGAAAAAGTGGATAAGCGAGAACGCTTGACAAGAAAGAAGTTTTGGGAAGCAGTTGATGAAGATATTGAATACAGCGGTAAGCAACTTGACAAAGACATTGTAAATCCAAGTACGATTCGAACCATCATTAAAGCTGTTAAAGAGAATTTACCAGCTATGTTTCCAGATAGAATCGATGGGAATAAGAATTTTGAAGTTCCAAAAATGTTGATTTTTGCTAAAACTGATTCGCATGCAGAGGATATTATTGAAATTATCAGAGATGAATTTGGTGAAGAAAATAAATTCTGCAAGAAAATAACATACAAAAGTGAAGAAGACCCAAAATCTGTCTTACAACAGTTTAGAAACGATTATTACCCAAGAATTGCTGTAACGGTTGATATGATTGCAACAGGGACAGATATACGACCTTTAGAAGTGCTTTTATTCATGCGTGACGTGAAAAGCAGAAGTTACTACGAACAAATGAAAGGGCGTGGTACGAGAACGTGTTCTATCGAAGAATTAAAAGCAAAGGGAACGCCATCAGCAAAATACAGCAAAGACCATTTTGTGATTATTGACGCCATTGGTGTTGAGAGTTCACAGAAAACTGATAGCCGACCATTGGAAAAAGCACCTGGAGTATCTTTAAAAGATGTATTGCAGCACGTAGCTATGGGAAATACTTCTGAAGAAATGTTGAGCACACTTGCCAATCGATTGATTCGTTTGGACAGGCAACTTTCTGAAAAAGATAAAATGAATTTTGCTGAAAAAGCAAGTGGTTTTACGATTAATCAAATTATAAAGCAGCTATTAAATGCACATGACCCTGATGCAATATCTTCTATTGAAAATAATGTAAAGGAACAAAAACGAGGAGATGCACCCGTTGAAATTGAGGCTGAAATAAATAAACAAAAATTAGCTTTAATTGAAGAAGCAGTTGCTGTTTTTCATAATCCGGATTTAAGAGATTTTATTGTAGATATTCGCAAAAAGTATGATCAAGTGATTGATGTTGTAAACATGGACACCATCACAAAAATTGGTTGGAACAAAGATCACGCTTCTGAAAGTGCTGTTTTAATTGAAGATTTTAAAACTTGGATAGAAAACAATAAAGATGAAATTACAGCTTTACAAATTTTCTACAATCAAGATTACAAAAATCGTGCTTTGAGTTATAAAATGATTAAGGAATTGTGTGAAAAACTCAAAAGCGAAAAACCTTTATTGGCTCCATTTTCTTTATGGAAGGCCTATGAACAGTTAGAAAAAGCAAATGGTTCTGCTAAAAATGAATTGATTGCTTTGGTTTCAATTATTAGAAGAACGATTGGTTTTGATGAGGTATTGACGGCATATGACAAAACAGTTGACCGCAATTTTCAAGAATGGATTTTTAAGAAAAATGCGGGAAAACACAATTCTTTCTCGGAAGAGCAAATGGAATGGTTGCGTATGATAAAAGATTATATTGCTGGCAGTTTTCATGTGGATAAAGACGATTTTGATTTAGACCCTTTCAATAAAAATGGTGGTTTAAGTAAATTTTATAAGTTGTTTGGAACCGATTACGAAGAGATTATTGATGAAATGAATGAGGTGTTGGTTGCTTAAAAAAAGGTAAATTATTGATTACTCAAAAGACAACAAAATATTCTTAATTGACTGGAGAAATAAAATAGTATAAAGTAAAACAACAACGTAAATAGATTACGTTTAACTTGACATAAATTTGAACTAATGGAAGTAAATAAAATAATTATTCATTCTATCGAGAAGGAGCAAACTGGAGCACCTACTGTACTATTATCAACATCTTTGCTTGAAGTTGATGAATATGTTAACATTTTAGCTGAAAAATTAAATGACGCCTTTCGAAAAGATGAAAAGGTTTTAAAAACGGAATTCAAAGATGATGATCCAAAGGCTTTCCAAATAGCGGCACGAGAATTTATTATAGATACTTCGGATGAAATTTTTTTAAATTTTTCAAGAAACTCTATTCGAAGAATGATTGATTTACTATCAGGTAGTACTCTTGCAACGGGTGGTTATTTTGTGTATATCGAATATAAGTATCGAAATATAAATTATTTAGGTGTTTTTATAGTAAGGGATGAAGAAGGTATTATTTTCAATCAAGGAGAAAATGGTGATTTTGAAGTAAATACTACTACAATTGTGAACACCAATAAACTGGCAATGGCTGTAAGAATTGATATCCGAAAATTAAGAGATAATGAACAACGATACTTGCATTTTACTAAAAAGCAAGCTCATTTGTCTCAATATTTTTTCAATTGGATTGAAGCTGATTTAGCTGAAAAAAGTGCAGAAGATACACAAAAATTAATTGATTTGGTGAATCATTTGGATATGAATGAAATGCCAATAAACCCTAATAACAATGAAAGATATACACCTGATGAATTTCGAAATTTATTACACGATAATATATTAACAACAGGTAGAATAGTTCGAATTAGAGAGATTAGTAGATCTTTTTGGGATGACGACGACTTTTTAACTGATAAATTCGAAGAATTGAATATTGATATTTCTGGGGAATTTCAAGCTCCTGCAGCAACTTTGAAAAAATTAAAAAAGTATGAAATTGTATCAGGTAAAATTAAATTGACTTTCTCACAAAATGATATTGATTCTGGTAGAATAGCATTAGCAGACGGCAATAAAATTATTATTGAATCTGAAGAATTGGTTCAAAAATACAATTCTACTTTAAGATGAATCCAATAGAAATATATGCTAGGCTTTGTGCTTTCGGTTTTCACTATGATAGTGAAGTTACAAAGCAATTAGCATTTAATTCGACTAATGAAGTAAGTACGTTTTTAAGTCAATATGACATTGAATTTGAACCAAGAAATGGACAGTTTATTGTTGAAAGAAACGACTTACCTTTTAGTTTTTTTGAAAATGATATTGAATTTAAAAACCA
>CAZHLZ010000051.1:0-14210 GCA_964532475.1 uncultured Chitinophaga sp. | reverse complement strand
TTGCGTTTATTTCCTTTACATTGAAACATTGAATTACTTATTTTATATAAATTTTTGTGGATTATATCCTTGATGGTGATTTTGATGATGCTGGTGAAACTGTTTTTACTAGTATTTCAGGAGCTTCAGCACCATATACAGCAACTATCACAATTCCTGCTGGCGCTTCATTAGGAAATACAAGAATGAGAATCAGACTTTACGATAGCGCTGCTGGAACTCAAAACACAACTCCTTGTGGAACACACCAATATGGTGAAGTAGAAGATTACACGTTGAATATTATTAATCCATGTACTCACAGTTTATCAAGTTTTGCTCCAATTTCAGGACCAGTAGGAACTTATGTAACCATTAATGGTGCAGGATTTACTGCATCAACTGATGTGTATTTTGATGGTTTGATTGCTACAGAACTTGAATTTGTTAGTGCAACAAAATTAATTGCTCGTGTGCCAGCAAATGCGACAACAGGTACTATTAAAATAATTGAAAATGCGTGTAATGTTATTTCTACAACTGATTTTACAATCATTGAAGAATCTGGATCTTGTTTAAGTGCTGCATCAGCAAATTATACCGACTTATTTATTTCAGAATTATATGATGCTGACGGTGGAAATGTTGGATACATTGAATTGTATAACCCAACTTCTTCACCTATCAATTTAGCAACATCAAATTACACCATTACTATTGATAATAGAGCTAGTGGCGACGGAGGAGTATCGATTGATAGAACAATTACATTAACAGGTATAGTACCTGCAAATAGTGTTTTCTTAATAAATTTTGGAACAAGTTCTAATACCTGTGTAAAAGATTGGGATTTAGTTTTAGGTGGAAATGGTATTAATGAATTTGATTATGTGTTTTTAGTTAAAAATGGAACAAACGTTGATAGGGTAAATGTACCAAATAATACTGGTTACACATTAAAACGTACTTTAACAGCAAATACTCCTACAACAACTTATGCAGCAGCAGATTGGACTATTTTGAACGTAGAAGATTGTTCAGATTTAGGTATAGGTCCAGTTGCAACATATTCAAATCCTGTAGTTGCAATAAATAACAGTTCTTCTTGCCAAATTGATTTATCAGTAACTGTAACAGAAGGAGACGCAACACCAGCAGGAGATTTAACTTATAAATGGTATTATAATGATGGTATTAGTGCATCTTGGACACAGGTAACAGCTGTTTTGCCTGCTGGCTATACAATTACTGGTCAAACTTCTAATAATTTAGAAATTATTTCTGGCACAAATTATATTTCTGATTTAAGTAATTATCAATTTTATTGTGAAGTTACTGAGGCTGGATCTTGTGGAAACGTGAGTACAGCAAGTTTGTTTGAAATTTCAGAAAGACCTGTGTACCGTTCAATTGCTGGTTCAAATGGAAACTGGACTACAGTTACTAATTGGCAAATGGCTAACACAACTGCTGGTCCTTGGGTTGCTGCTTGTAATTATCCTCGTTCAGCAAACTCATCACAAGCAATTATTCAAACAGGAACAAACATTGTTTTAGATATTGATAATGACATTGATATGTTAACGATTGATGGAACATTAGAAATTTCTCCAAACTCTCAATTAACTGTTTATGATTCGGTTCCAGCCGGTGCAGATTTGATTTTGAATGGTACTTTGTTATATAGAGCAAATGCTGCAAACCAAATGATTTTGACTGGTACAACGACTTGGATCTTCAATGCTGGTGCAAGTTTTATCAAAACAAATACAGCTGATCCTTTTATGTTTAGAGACAAATACCAAGGAGGTATGAGTACTATTCCTGCAACTGGATCGTGGATTTACAGAAATAATAATGATGGTAGTCCATATACAGGAACTGTAGATTTCTATTACCCTGATTTGTATATTGAAAACACAAATGGAGCAGGAAACTATGCTTTTAGTACATCTCAAACTGCATTTAATGGTGCATCTGGTATTGCAACTGTAAAAGGAAATATGTATGTTGGTACAACCGGTACAGGATCTGTTACCATTTACAATAATAATATCAATTCAAATCCAATGTTGATTTTGGGTAATTTGGAAGTGGGTGCAAGCAGTATTTTCTCAAATGAATTATGTGGAACATGCGGTGCAGCTTCTGGAACTATTAATCATGGAACAGGTATAGAATTGAAAGGCAACTTAACTGTAGGTGGAACTTTGCAAATTTTGACTGGTACAACTGAAAGAGTGTTGAGATTCACAGGAAGTACGATTCAAACAGTATCTGGAGCTGGTACAATTACATTACATAAAGTTACAGTTGATAAGGCTAGCGAATACGTTGATTTATTAAGAGATTTGCAAGCTCGAAATGAATTAAAAATGGTTCAAGGGCATATTTATACCCATGCAAACATGTTTGAATTAGGTTACACTACTGCTCAATTGGGAACTTTAACTTATACAACAGGATATGTTGTTGGAAGAATGAGAAGGTGGTTTTTGGGTACCAACGCTGGTGATGCAACTGGACTTTTCCCTATGGGTTGGGATGACGCAGGTTTAAAAAATAGATTTGCGCGTGTATTCTTCAATGATGCTCCAACAGCTGGAGGACATTTAACAGTTGAATTTATTCCAATTGATATGGGATTTGCTGGCTTAGTTATTCCGCAAGCAAATACTGGTGGATTTGGAATGGATGTTACTACAACTGAAGATCAAGGTTACTGGAAAATTGATAATGAGCCAACAAAATTGGTGGATGGAACTTACAGAATTGCTTGTACAGGTGAAGGATTCACAACAATTAATAGTCTTTCCGAAATCACTCTTCTTAAGCGTGTTGGTGGAGGAAACTGGTTTTGTCCCGCAACCCATGAAGCTGCAACAGGAACTATTGCAATGCCTACTTGTTCTCGAATTGGTGTAAGCAATTGGTCAAACTTTGGTTTTGGTGGCGGAGGAGCTACGCAATTACCAATTGAATTAACTTCTTTTTCTGTTAATTGTAACCCGAATGATGTATCTTTAACTTGGAAAACAGCTTCTGAATCTAATAACGACTATTTTACCATTGAATATAGCGAAGATGGTATTAATTTTTCCGAAAAAGAAATTATTAAAAGTAAAGGTAATTCGAACAGCACTGAGTCTTACACTTTCAATTTAGATGAATTACTTGGATATGTAAGACTAAAACAAACTGACTTCAATGGTAAATACACTTATTCTGAGATTCTTGCTGTAAATTGCGCAAATGATGGGGTAATTGTTTATCCTAATCCAACTAATGGTACAATGACAATTTCTTTTAATTCAGCTGAAAAAGTGTATTTATACAATCAATTAGGCCAAATAGTAAAAGAATTTGATGGTTTCATGGAATCTAAAACTGTTTCAATAAGTGAACTAGCAGATGGAATGTACCACTTAAATGTTGTTTCTGGAGGTAAAAATTATTACAAAAAAATTGAATTACACCACTAAGTAATTCTCAATTATTAATATATTTAGCGTGGCAAATAAATGTCACGCTTTTTTTTTGATAAAATTTGAAATATTTAATAACTATATCAATTCTGTCCTTGAGCTTTAATTTGAAAAGTCAGTTTCTTCAAAAAGCTGATACATTGAATAAATCGCGCGTTATTTCCTCTACTGCGGTAACAGCAAGTTCTTGGGCTGGAAGTTTTGTTGGTTTATCCAAAATTTGGTATGAAGACTATGAAAAAACAAAATTACACAGTTTCAACGACCTAAATAATTGGATGCAAATGGATAAACTTGGTCACATTTATTCTTCCTATCATTTTAGTCAACAAGTTTCGAAAATGTACCGTTGGTCTGGTGTGAATAATAGAAAATCAGCGGTCATTGGTTCACTTGTTTCATGGGGATATTTGTTTTCAATTGAACTCTTAGATGGAAGAAGCTCCAATTGGGGCTTTTCATGGTCTGATTTAGGCGCAAATACCATTGGGAGCGCGCTTTATTGTTCGCAAGAATTAATAGCTAAGAAGCAGGTATTTAAGTTAAAATTTTCCTACTTTCCAAGTGACTATGCTCAATATCGTCCGAATGTTTTAGGAAGTACCTTTCCGGAAAAATTACTTAAAGATTACAACGCCCAAAGCTATTGGCTCTGTTTTTCGCCTGTGTTTTTCAAAAAAGAGAGCAAATTCCCCAAATGGATAAACTTGGCAATTGGTTACAGTGTTGACCAAAAATTAGTAGGAGATTTAGATGTTTTTGCAAGTTTTGATGGTAAATTCTTTCAAGCAAAAAGAGAATTTGCCTTGAGTTTAGACCTCGATGTAAAAGCATTAAACATCAAAAAGCAATGGATAAAATCTCTTCTTTCACCTTTTAATTCCATAAAGTTTCCTTTTCCTTCTTTGGTTTTTGATGGAACAGACTTTTATGGTAAACTTTTTCATTAGGATCGGGCTAATATTTTTTGAATGTTTCCAATTTTTCCAAAAAAAATAGGTAGGTTTGTGAAAAAATTAGAAGCATGAAATTCGGAACAAAAGCTATACACGCTGGAGCTCATCCAGATCCAACAACTGGAGCAATTATGACTCCTATTTATCAAACTTCAACCTATGTACAAGAAGCACCAGGAATAAACAAAGGATATGGATATGCTCGTGGCAAAAATCCAACTCGTGAGGCGTTGCAAGAAAATATTGCTGCTCTTGAAAACGGAAAACACTGTGTTTGCTTTAGTAGTGGAGTTGCTGCAACGGATGCCGTTTTGAAAATGTTACGACCAGGTGACGAAGTAATTACTGGCGACGATTTATACGGTGGTTCATACCGATTATTTACTAAAATTTTTGAGCCTTTTGGTATAAAATTTCATTTTATCGATTTAACCAATGCCGCAAATATTGAAAAGTATATTAATGAAAATACGAAATTAATTTGGGCAGAGACACCTACAAATCCTACCATGCAAATTATTGATATTGTTGCTTGCTCAAAAATTGCAAAGGAAAATAAATTAACGCTTGTTGTAGACAATACATTTGCTTCTCCTTATTTGCAAAACCCTTTAGATTTAGGTGCTGATATTGTTATGCATTCTGTTACAAAATACTTAGGTGGACACTCTGATGTGGTTATGGGGGCCTTAATCACTAACGATTCAGCTATTCACGAAAAATTATATTTTATTCTAAATAGTAGTGGTGCAAATCCTGGGCCCATGGATAGTTTTTTGGTGATGCGAGGAATAAAAACACTTCATTTAAGAATGGAAAGACATTGTTACAATGGAAGAATTATTGCGGAATATTTGAAAAATCATCCAAAAATTGAAAAGGTATATTGGCCTGGGTTTGCTGAACACCCTAATCATGAAATTGCTAAAAGTCAAATGCGTGATTTTGGTGGAATGATTTCCATTGTACTTAAAAATAAGGAGATTGAAAACACTTTCAAAGTAGCTTCGTCTTTCAAAGTTTTTTCTTTAGCAGAATCTTTAGGTGGGGTAGAATCCTTGATTAATCATCCAGCAACCATGACACACGCCTCTATTCCGAAAGAAGAACGCGAAAAAGCAGGTGTCGTTGACTCTTTACTAAGATTAAGTTGTGGCGTTGAGGATGTAGAAGATTTAATTGCAGATATCGAACAAGCTTTAGGTGCTTAAATTGAACTAATTCTTCCTCATCAAAGGCAAGCGAATAAAGAAAATTGTTTTATTTTCAATCGATTCAAACCAAATTTCGCCCTCGTGAAGTTGAATAATTTGTTTTACCATTGCCAAACCTAGCCCCATTCCAGTGGATTTGGTGGTGAAGTTTGGCATGAATATTTTTGACCACATTTCTTCTGGAATTCCTTTTCCATTGTCTTCAATTTCGAGTAATAAATTGTTGGAGTTTTCCTGCAAGCTAATTTTTATCACTCCCTTTCTGTTATCAGGAATCGCTTGAATTGCATTTTTTATCAAGTTATTGAAAACACGTAGCAACAAGTCCTTGTCACCAAAAATATGGGTGTTTTTGGCCTGATTGATAATTTCTATCTCAATTTCTTGTTCAAAAACATTGTAAACATGCTCAATTAATGGTAACAAATCCATTTCGCATTTATTTTCCTTTGGCATCTTTGCGAAATTGGAGAATTCATTTGCAATTTTCGTCAAAGAATCTATTTGCTCCACAATGGATGTAATCACTTTGTCTAGTTTCAACTTCGAATTTGGGTCATTTGGGTCATAAATCCGCTGCAAATGCTGTAAACTCAACTTCATTGGAGTAAGTGGATTCTTGATTTCATGCGCCACTTGTTTCGCCATTTCTCTCCATGCTGATTCTCGTTCGCTTTGTGCCAATTGCTGTGCCGTAAAAGCCAATTCTTCCAATTTTTCATTGTAATTTTTCACCAATGCACCGATCTCATCTTTGGAATTATAAATTATCGGTTCATTGTATTTCCCAATTTGAACTTTTGCGAAACTATTTTGAAGAATTTTCAAAGGTGTTGTCAGCCAATTTGAAACAAGAATTGATAAAATTATGGAAAAAACCAATAATAAAATAAACACATTGATGATTGCAACTAAAAATCCTTCAATTTGGTTTTCAAAGCCTTGCTGCTGTCCAAAGTGTTGTAGATTTATGTAGGCCAAAAATTTCCCTTCATTGTTAAATAAGGGAACGTATGCAGATAAATAATTCAAGTTCCCGATATTCTCTTGGTGAATAAATTCACTTTTTTTAGCAAAATTTAATTGCAAATATGCGAGGGAATTTATTTGCTCACTCATCAATCCTTGATTAAAAACTTTGGGTCGTGAACTTGCTAAAATGTATCCTTTTTTGTCGTATAAATTGATGTCTGTAACAAAAACATTCGCAAATTTTTGCAAAATTGCCTGCATAAAATCGCCCTGTTGTTCGATACTCAACTTTTTTTCTTTACCTAATTTACTTCTAACCTCAAACTGTACTGATTTTATTTTCTCCTTGATTAATTCCGTTGAATAATCATTGTATTGATTGCTCACAAATTTTCCGCTTCCAAAACCAAAGAACAATAGGGCAATGATAACGATTGAAACCAAGATTAATTGAATCTTAAAGGCTAAGGTAACATTTGAAAAATTAAGATTTTGTGAGTTCTTCAAAGCCAAAATGCATATTAAACTAAATCCATAGAAACAGAATAAATAGGAAAATGAAGTAAGTAATTGAAAATTAGAATGAATTTTTTGAGATAAAACGATTAAGTCTCGTGAATTTTTCTTGAAATAATAATGATTGTAATTTTCATAATCAAAGTAAGCACTCGAATTCTTTTTCTTTTTAGAAAATAAATAATCCTCTGTAGGGTAAGAAAATTTCCCATATTGACTAACTAATTTTCCTTTGTAATATTTTGCTAAGGAATAATTTTCAATTGCTTTAAAAACATTGGATTGATTAGAAATTAACAAACGTGGAAATCCGATTTTCTCAGGAATTCTTTTCGTTTTTAAGCTAGTATACAAGGTGAAAAGTCTCGTAGAGTCTGAGTTGAAAATCTGTTTTTTTATGACATAACTTAATTGACTTGTGTAATCTTTGATGTAAAATATTTCTGGTGAAAGTTCAGAAACAAAACTGTGCTTTTTGATTATGCTCTCAAAATATTCTTTGCTCGAATTTGGTGAACTTACATGGTTAATCACTGGATTGTTTTTTTCAAATAAATAATAATCAAGTTCAAAACGTTCCCAAAATTCTGTGAAATATTTCCGCTCCATGAAGTCTTTAAATTCCGAAACTGAAACCAAACGTGGATTCTGAAATAATTTCTGAAAATAAACATCTTCTGAAATTAATGGACTTAATTTCAAAAACTCATATTCTGCTGAAACATCTTGATCACTAGCTAGTTGACTTGCGAAAAGTTCGCGTTCAGATTTTTCCTTCAATTCATAAAATACATGTATGTTATATGAAATAAAAAATGAAAAGGCCAATAATAAAATCAAACCATAATTGAAATTAAACTTTCCTTGTGACTTTAAAACTGTAAACAAAATGATTCCATCTAACAGCAAGGGCCATGCTGCAAGACCAATAATCTTTGAAAAATATAAATAATCTAGCAAAAAATAAAGCAAGTTGAAGAGAAAAAATAAAGCAATGAAACTAGTTATTTTGATTTTTGTCTCCTGTAAGGAATAGAATAGCGCTCTAATGAGCACGAAATAAGCATAAAAGAAAATTCCGATTGAAATAGATGCCCACAAAGAATTGATGTCCAATTTAAATAGTTTTTCAATTTCTAAGGGAATAGAAGAATCCTTCACCAATGATTGAAAAACGTGGGAAATCAACAAAGTGAAGAAAAAACTTAGGCCATAAAGTAATATTAAGAGTAATTTTGACTTTAATTCAAGAATCAATTTTGATATTAGACTAATAAAAAATAATACGTATAAACTATTTATTAGCAACATGAATAGATTTGGAAACCAATTTGAACTAGCATACAAGCTCGGTTCAAAGAGGGAAATTTTATCCAAAAAGGAATACATATTAAATCGCAGGAGAAAATATTGAATCAGAAGAACAATAAAAGCCAAGCTTAACGCAATAAGTGGTTTTGCGAGAATAAGTTTTTTGTAAAGTCCCAAAAGTAATAAACCTAAAAATAAAACAAAAAACAAAGTGAGAAGATTACTTTCAAAAATGGATGTTTTTTGGTTTTCAGCTGCTTGAAGTGCAAATGAAAATTCGTTTTTTTGATTTAAAATTAAAAATGATTTTTCTTTTTCAAGGGTTATTTCTGCCTCAAAAGGAAGTTGAAATTTCCTATCAAATTCATTTGTGAGGTAATCGTTTTCGTAGGCATATTCTTTTTTAATTAAAAAGGAAGCAACAAATTTTAATCCTTTAACTTCCTTAATTTTCGCAAAATACCAACCATTTTGCAGTTTAATTATACCCTCTGATGGAAAATGAATATCTGCAAAACGTAAAATTGGTAACTTATTAGTGTTCCAATAAATTAAGGAATCATTGCGGTAAATATGTAGGTTATATTCATCTTCTTCACTTGAAATTTGAACCTGTTTGAGATTTTTTTCTTTGTAAGATTGAATTTTTGAATCTAAATATAAATCTAAGGAACTTTCTTCCTGCAAAAATGCTTGTTGGAAGGATTGAAATTCTGCTTTGTGATCTGAATAAAAAACAGCATTAAAATAGATAATAAAGCAAATTAGTGCTAAAAATGAAGCTACAAAAAAACCATATTTTTTAACACTATTCACACTTCGTTTTATTTTAAGATGGTTTTAACGCAAAATTCAGACTTTTTTTGCTAATTTCTCATCAATTTGTTTTATAAGGCTTACAAAATCTTCTTCGGCATGAACATCATTTCTGAAGATAAAATGTGCTTCGTCTTTGTAAGGTTCTAAATAATTTAAATAACAAGGCAAAACGTGATTTTTCCACTGATACATAATTGCTTCGTGAGAATAACCTCTAGTTTCTTGGTCTCTGTATAGTCTTCTATCAAGTTGCACACTCAAATCAACATCAATAAAAACCGAAAAATCGATCATTTTTTTCACATCTTCATAATGAAATGAGAATAAACCCTCAACAATTATCAAATCTGATGGATTGATGGTAATTAATACATGCTTATCTGGTGGCGCATTAAAATGATATTCAATAATTTCTACTGGCTCACCATTTTTTAACTTTTGTAAATCAGCAACCAATCTATCTTCATGCAAAGCTGTTGGTAGGTCAAAATTCACTTGACCGTTTTCATCAACAAACTGAAAATTAATGGGTTTGTAATAGTTATCCATTGAAAAAATGGAAGGTTTTATGTCTTGGTAGTGTTTTGATAACCTTTTTAAAAGTGTTGTTTTCCCAGAGCCACTTCCTCCACATATTCCAATAATCATAATGTAAATTTTGTCTGTAAAGATAATTGTTTTCTAAATATAACGAAAAGTTTTACCTTGAATTTGAAAATTAATTTAAGCCAAAATTAAACTATTTGTAAAAAAAACTATAATTTCACAAACCATTTTTGTTTTGTAACGTTTTGTTTTCAGCAAACAGAATTGACAAATTTTATTAACCATGAATTATAAAATAGCATTTTTAGGCATAATTTCCTTCTTATTTTTCTCCTTCTTGTTTGAGGATGAAAAAGTAAATTTCAACAACAAGGAATATAAAAATATTGATTCAAAATTAACGAGTATTGAAAAGCAGTTCGAAAGGAATGGATTGATCCTTATTTTTTCATGCAATACTTGTCCTTTTGTTGTTGGAAGTGACAATTTTGAAGGTTGGGAAAAACAATATAACAAGCTTCATGCATTGGCAAAGGACGCAGAATTAGGATTTGTGTTGGTCAATTCGAATGAGGCAAAACGCGAAAATGAGGATTCTTTCAAAGCAATGAAAAATCATGCAAAAAAGAATAAATATGCAATGAAATATTTACTTGATGAAAATTCCGAATTAGCTAATTTATTGCATGCAAAAACTACACCCCATGTTTTTACGTTTAACACCTTGAATGAACTCGTTTATTCCGGAACTATTGATAATACCTGGGATACAAAAAGAGAAAAAGATATTTCCTACTTAGAAAATGTGATTCAACAAATTAAAGAAAATAAACAAATAACTGTTGAAGCTACTGACCCGCGCGGTTGTAGTATTAAACGAGTAAAATCCAACTAATGAAAAAAATACTATTTTTTGCAGCCTTGTTTCTACTTACTGCAAAATATCAAGCTCAAACTTCAAATCTTGGCAAACCATATTCCTTCAACTCCAAGATCCTATTGCCAAAAGAAAAGTTTGTTGTGCCAAGCATTAATAATCTTGAAAAGTTAAATTTTTATCAAGAGCAAGCAATATTATCTGGTGAAAAGTTAATGCAATACGGCGAACCTTTTTCTTGTGCTCTAGATATTTTTGAACAAGCGAAAAAAAGCAAATTAGAAAATGGAATCAATCTATATCAATTTGTTATTGAGTCCAAAGGCGCCAAATCATTAAATCTAATTTTTGATGAATTTCGCTTGGAAGAAGGAACTGTGATGTATATTGTATCTGCCGATAAGAAAAATTTTATTGGTGCTTATACAAGTTTAAATAACAATCCAGCAAATGCTTTGGGAACTGAATTACTTTATTCCGAAAAAATTGTGGTTGAAATTCAAGAACCTGTTGAAAACGAAAGTAAATCTCGCTTAAAAATTGGAAAAATTATTCATGGCTTTTTAAACCTAGATGAATATCTTGAAAAGGACTTAAATTCTTCGGGTTCTTGTAATATCGATGTAAATTGTCCTCAAGGACTTGGTTGGGAAATCCCAAGAAATTCAGTTGCCATGATGGTTAACGGTAATGGTGGGTTTTGCACTGGTGCAATGGTAAATAATACTTCAGGACAATTAATTCCTTATTTTTTGACGGCAAATCATTGTGGGAGTAATCCTTCGAACTGGGTTTTTCGTTTTAGATGGGAGAGTCCAGCTGAATCAGCTGATTGTGGAACAACAATTCCATCTGGCAATGGGCCAGAAACAATGAACATCAATGGAGCAATAACGCGTGCAAAAAATGCAGCTTCAGATTTTCATTTAGTAGAATTGAATTCCTTACCCCTTAATGAGTGGGAAGTTGTTTATAATGGATGGGATCGATCTGAAACCAATGCAACTTCAGGTGCTGGGATTCATCACCCTGTTGGAGATATTAAAAAGATTTCCCTGTCTATTTCTCCCTTTGAAAGTGCTAGCTATACTGGAGGTCCAATATTAAATCATTGGAAAGCTTATTGGTCCGAAGGAGTAACACAAGGTGGATCTTCTGGCTCACCGCTTTTTAACCAACAAAGAAGAATCGTTGGACAATTACATGGTGGAGCGTCTGGTTGTAATTCTGTTGATCAATCTGATTTGTATGGAAAATTCAGCGAATCTTGGATAGGAGGTGGAACAGACGACACGCGATTAAGTAATTGGCTTGATCCTCAAAATACAGGATTAACATTTATTGATGGAAATGTTGTTAATGCTGTTGACCCTTATTTAAGTAACTATGTCAAAGGACTTGAAAAAACTATTTGTGGTAATTTGGTAGACGCTAAAATAGTTTTATCCAACGGTGGCACAACTACTCTGACATCATCAACCATTTCATACAATATCAATGGAGTTGAGAATGTATTTGAATGGACTGGTAGTTTGGGTTTTCATGAAATGGATACAATTACCTTAAATGATTTAAATTTAAATGATGGAATAAATACATTTAGTGCTCAAGTTGTTAATCCAAATAACAATCAAAATGACAATAATTTACTAAACAATTCCATCGTAAAAACATTTTTTGCAATAACAAATGGCGATGCTTTTGAACTAAATCTAAATTTAGATTGCTATGCAGACGAAACATCTTGGAAACTAGTTGACCTTGAAGGGAATCTGCTATTTGAAGGAGGAAATTACGAAAAACTTGATACGGCATACACAGTGCTAACAAATTTTTGCTTAAATGAAGGCTGTTATGATTTTTATATTTATGATTCTTATGGTGACGGTTTGACAAGTACAGATTGCGACACAGGTTCCTATTTTATCAGAAATATCAATCAAAATCAAATTGTCCAACAATTACTTCCAGAAAATGCTGACTTTTTATATTCCGATGTCCAAAATTTTTGCTTCGAAACAAACAATTTACAGGAGTTACTTGTTTCTTCTACCAAGATTTTTCCGAATCCAAGTTCAGGTAAATTTACTATTTATTCAACTAAAAACATGAACGAAGTAATACTCGTGGATATAAAAGGAAAAGAATTGGAAAGCTTTAAACACATGAATACAAAACAATTTGTGATAAGCTCTCAACTAAGTTCGGGAGTGTACTTCGTGCAAATTAAAAATGAAGAAGGAATGGAAAACATTAAAATAATTATCGATTAATTTTGTAAAACAAATTTTACGTTGTAATTTTACCCCAAAACTATATATAATATGAAAAAAGTAATACTTCTAATTAGTGGTTTATTGTTGGGAAACATGCTTAATTCGCAGGTTATCTTAAACATTGAATCTCCTGCCAGTTTAGCTGGAAATTACAACATGACGTACGCTGATCCAGCGGATGGTTGGTCTTCACCTGATATGTTAGACCCAGCAAACGCAATTACAGGTGTTTTAGCTATTGTTGATGATGGCACTGCAGCTGATTCATTAGGATGTAATGAATTAGTTAACCCGACTGAAATTGCCGGAAAAATTGCCGTTGTTTATCGTGGTTCTTGTGAATTCGGAACAAAAGCATTTATGGCACAAAATGCTGGTGCAATTGCTGTAATCTTAATCAATAATGTACCTGGTGATCCACTTGGAATGTTAGGTGGAACTGACGGTCTAAACGTTAATATTCCAGTTGCTATGATTTCTCAGATTGATGGTCAAGTAATTACTAACATTGTAAACGATGGTCAAGATGTAACTGTGTTTATTGGAAACAAAAACGGTCTTTTTGATACAGATATGGGAGTAAAAGATTTTAGAATCCTATTGCCAACTCCTAACACAACGCATACTGCAATCGCACAAAATGGTACTGAGCACAACTTTAGAGTTGGTGCATGGTTGTACAACTATGGAGTTTTAGATCAAACAGGAGTTGAATTTACTGCAACAGTAAATCAAGGTGATAATGTGATTTACACTGAATCAGCTACTGGTTTAGATATCGTTTCAGGTGACTCAATTTATGTAGAATTACCAGTTTTTTCTGAGGCTACTTATGCTCAAGGAACATATACTTTAAGCTACACTATTACTACATCTGCTACAGACGAATATATGTCTGACAACAACTACGAAGTTGATTTCAACATCGGAAATACTGTTTTTTCTCATGTAAAAACAGATGCTAACGGTATGCCAATTGCAACAACTGGATATAGAGCTACTGATGCAACAACAACTTTCTCTGCATGTGTACATTTCCGTCATCCAAATGCTAGTAGATTAGCTGTTGAAGGTTTGTATTTTTCTGCTTCAACAAACGCTGATGGTTCTTTAGAAGGACAAGCATTAACAACAACTATGTACAAAATCAATGATGTATTTGGTGACCTAAATGATTTAGATTTTAACGTAACTGGTGCTGGTTTAATTGATATTGAGGAAGTAGCATCGGGAGAATACACGTACCAAACTGACACAAT
>CAZHLZ010000050.1:0-14332 GCA_964532475.1 uncultured Chitinophaga sp. | reverse complement strand
CACCAGCAGCAGTCACTAACCATGTAAAAGTCGTAGCGATTAAGGCTGCGTATATTGGATCTATTGACTTGAAAAATGATTCTAAAGTATTCATAATTACTGCAAAGATACAAAAAAATGAAATATGCAATAAAATAAGTTAGATTAATCTAAGAATCTAACTTTTAACAGAAACCATATTTTTTAAAATAAAAAAAGGGAAGTCGCGATAAATTATCAACTTCCCTTCATTAAAAATATATAAAATTAGATTCTTCCAGGATAAACCTTCAAAGCCTCTCTCAAACAAATTACTGCATTTTTCAAGGATTCTTGGTTTAAAACGTAAGCAATTCTCGCTTCATCCTTTCCAGCACCAGTTGTTGAATAAAATCCATTTGCAGGCGCCATCATTACGGTTTGACCTTCAAAAGAAAAATCTTCTAGCAACCATTGGCAGAATTTCTCAGCATCATCTACAGGGAATTTCGCAACGCAATAAAATGCTCCACTTGGTTTAGGACAAAAAACGCCTGGAATACTGTTTAATCCATCGACCATAATATTTCTACGCTCAACATATTCAGCAACCACGTCATCAAAATAAGATTGTGGAGTATCCAATGCAGCTTCAGAGGCAATTTGATCAATTGTTGGCGGAGATAAACGAGCTTGTCCGAATTTCAATGCAGCAGCCATTACATCTTTATTTTTAGTAACCAATGCTCCAATTCGCGCTCCACACATGGAATAACGTTTTGAAACAGAGTCAATCATAATCACATTTTGTTCAATTCCTGCCAAATTTAAAACGGAGAAAGGTTTTGCTCCATCATAACAGAATTCACGGTAAACTTCATCTGCAAATAAGTACAAATCATGTTTTTGAACGATATCACGTAATTTTTCTAATTCTTCTTTAGAATACAAATATCCTGTAGGATTTCCTGGGTTACAAATAACAATCGCCTTTGTTTTTGAAGTAATTTTTTTCTCAAATTCTTCTACAGGAGGCAAGGCAAAACCAGATTCAATAGAAGATGCAACTGGCACCACAGTTAAACCAGCTGTTACAGCAAAACCGTTGTAATTCGCATAAAATGGCTCAGGAATAATTACCTCATCACCCGGATTACAACAAGTCATGAATCCAAAAATTAAGGCTTCTGATCCACCAGTTGTAATTAAAATATCCTCCGAATTAACAGGTAATCCACCTTTTTGGTAAAAATCAGCTAATTTATTTCTATAAGACTCAAAACCAGCAGAATGACTATACTCAATCACTTTTCTGTCCATATTTTTAATGGCATCTAAGGCAACTTTTGGAGTTTCAATATCTGGTTGACCGATATTTAAGTGATAAACAATTTTTCCAGCTTTTTTTGCTGTTTCTGAGTAAGGAACCAACTTTCTAATTGGAGAAGCTGGCATGTCAATCGCTTTTTGTGAAATCTTTGGCATAATTTTTTTATTTTTGCAAAGTTAAACATTAGATTAAATATTACTTGGATTTGAAAAATATTAAACACATTTTTTTACTTTTTGTTATTTTGATAACACTTTCTTGTTCGTTTTCATTTGAAAATAAGACGAAAATACCTAAAAAGGAAAGTAATCTTGAAAAAACATTGCCAAGTGATACCTTAAAAACACCAAAAAAGCTTTATCCCGGAATTGAAAAATTAACCGATATTCAAAGTCTGGATTCAACCATTTTAATTGATTTAAAATATGCTGGAACAGATAATTTCATGAAACAGCAATTGTATTTTGAAATTGATCGGGTGTATTTACAAAAAGATGTTGCTTTACGTTTGATTAAGGTGCAAAAATACTTGAAGTCATTGCGTCCAGATTTAACGCTTTTGGTTTACGATGGAGTTCGTCCTTTATCTGTTCAAAAGGCAATGTGGAAGGCTTTGGATACAATTCCAGTCAAAGAGCGCACAAAATTTGTTTCTAATCCTGCAAATGGAAGTATTCATAATTATGGCGCTGCAATAGATTTAACTCTGGCAACTTTGGATGGAAAGGCCTTAGATATGGGCGCTGGATACGATGACATTCGGAAAATTGCCTATCCAAGTTTGGAGGCTCAATTTTTGCAAAGTGGTCAGTTATCTAAAGCTCAAGTTGATAATCGAAAGTTGTTGAGAAAAGTAATGAAATCTCAAGCTTTTACTAATATTAGCACTGAATGGTGGCATTTTAATGCATGTACACGAAAAGAAGCGAAACTGAAATATAAAATTTTAGAGTAACTTGCCATTATTAATAGTTGATTTTACTCATAACTAGTTAAGGGAAATTAAATCTAATATTTATTACGTTTCTTTAAACAAGTCCGTTGACAAATACTTATCACCTCGGTCACAGATGATGCAAACAATTACACCTGAAGTTAAATTTGGGATTAATCGTAAGGCAGCTGCAACCGAACCTCCTGAACTCATTCCTCCAAAAACTCCTTCTTCGCGAGCCAGTCTGCGTGTTGTTTCTTTTGCTTCTGCTTCCGAAACTTCAATGATTTGGTCTACTCGTGAACGATCAAAAATGCTTGGCAAATAAGCTTCTGGCCATTTTCGTATCCCGGGGATCTTGGAACCATCAGTTGGCTGAGCACCAATGATTTGAATAGCTGAATTTTGTTCTTTTAAGTATTTGGAAACCCCCATAATCGTTCCTGTAGTCCCCATCGCAGAAACAAAATGTGTCACTTTTCCTTGCGTATCTCTAAAAATTTCGGGTCCAGTGGTTTGGTAGTGCATTCCTGGATTGTCTTCATTTCCAAACTGATTGAGCATGATGTAGCCTTCGCTTTCTACCTTATTTTTTGCGTAATCAATGGCTGCTTCCATTCCACCTGATTCAGGTGTAAGAATAACCTTTGCGCCAAAGGCTCTCATGGTATCAATCCGCTCTTGTGTGGAGTTTTCTGGCATCACTAATTCGATATAAATGTTGTACAAACGTGCAATCATTGCCAAAGCAATTCCTGTGTTTCCGCTAGTTGCCTCAATCAATTTAGAGTCAGCTTTGATAAATCCTTTGTCTATTCCTCCTTTTATCATTCCAAATGCGGCTCTATCCTTGACACTTCCACCGGGATTGTGTCCTTCAAGTTTTGCATATAATTTAACTGCAGGATTTGGATTGATATTTTTCAATTCTACCAAAGGTGTGTTTCCTATAAAATCTAACAAACTAGCCATTTTTTGATATTTTCTTGATTATTGTTTCTGTTTTATGATAAACCAATGAATGTTCTTCGACACTTTCAGTCAACCAAACATTACCTCCTATTGTTGAATTTGCTCCAATTATTGTGTCGCCTCCCAAAATGGTCGCTCCAGCGTAAATCACGACATTGTTTTCAATGGTTGGATGTCTTTTTATTTCTGCCATTTCTTTTTTTACACTCATAGCACCTAAAGTGACACCTTGATAAATTTTGACATTATTTCCAATAATAGTTGTTTCACCTATTACAACTCCTGTTCCGTGATCGATAAAGAAATTTTCACCAATTTTTGCGGCAGGATGAATGTCAATACCTGTTTTACTGTGAGCTAATTCAGTCACCATTCGTGGAATGAAAGGCACATTTAAGTTATATAGTAAATGTGCGATCCTATAACTTGTAATTGCCAAGAATCCTGGATAAGTACGAATTACTTCTTCCGTGCTTTTTGCGGCTGGGTCTCCTTCTTCAATTGATTTTGCATCTAACAATAATGATTGATGAACATGTTGAAGTTTTGAATAAAATGTATCAACTAATTCTTCAATTGGAATTGTTAGCTCATTTTGTAAATGCAATAGCAAATGTTCTAATTGTCTTTTTGATTTATTTACTTCCTCTTCAAATTGCTCAAATGTTACAAAAGTTTTATTGTTATACGAAGGAAAAAGAATCGAAAGCAAGGTCGAAATAAACCCTTCAACTAGAAAAGAATTTGGTAAATTATGCTTTTGAGTATGTGAAAAATAAAGTTGTTTTAAATAGTCGTCTTGTTTCATACTTACAAAATAACACCCGCAGCAACAGTATTGTTTGTGTTTTCATTAATTAAAATAAAAGCACCTGTTTTACGATTTTGTTTATAAGGGTCAAAAGTAAGAAATTCTGCTGTTTTGATTTGCACTTTGCAAAATTCATTCAGATTAATTGTCCCATCAGCATCTAGTTCATTGAAATTATGAATATCAATTTTGCTTTCAATTTCCTTAATCACAGCTTTGGATCTAAAACTATTTTGTTGTAAAATTAATTTTTGCCCTGCCTGAAATGCTTTATTATCCATCCAGCAAATGGTTGCTTGGATGCTTTTTTCATTTTCTATTTGCTGATTTACTGGAATAATCGTACTTCCTCTACTTACATCCAAATCGTGCTCCAAATGAATAATAATTGGTTCACCTGCAGATGCTTGCTCAATTTCTTGACCATTTTTTTCAATTTTGGAAATAGTGGTATTTGTTTCTAAAGGAAAAACTTGAATGGATTGTCCCTTTTTAAAAGTTCCGCTTAAAATGCTTCCTGCATAGCCTCTATAATCATGTAATTCAGTTGTTTGCGGACGAATCACATATTGTACTTGAAAACGAGCATCTTGATTTTCTTCTTCGTGAGGAATTTCAACTTGTTCTAAAAATTCAAACAATGTTGGTCCTTCAAACCAGCTTAAATTTTCAGACTTATTTACTACATTTTCACCAGTTAATGCACTTGTTGGCAAAAAAGAAACGCTTTTCAAGTTCAACTCTTTTGAAAATTTCAAATAATCCTCTTGAATCTGTTTATATACCGTTTCATCGTAATTCACCAAATCCATTTTATTGATACAAATCAAAATTTGTGGAATTCCCAAAATCGACGAAATAATTGAATGGCGTTTGGTTTGGTCTGTAATTCCATTTCTTGCATCCACCAAAATGATTGCTAAATCTGTATTTGATGCTCCAGTAAACATGTTTCGGGTATATTGCGCATGACCGGGAGTATCAGCAATGATGTACTTTCTTTTGTCCGTGGTAAAATACTTGTAAGCCACATCAATTGTGATTCCTTGTTCACGTTCTGCGCGCAAACCATCCGTTAGCAATGCCAAATCAATGTCAGCATCATTTCCAGTTGCTTTACTTTGTCTTGTTAAAGTTTCAATAATATCTGTTGAGATTGAATTGCTATCAAACAATAATCTTCCGATTAGCGTACTTTTGCCATCGTCAACGTTTCCTGCGGTAAAAAATCTTAATAATTCCATTTTTTTTTTTGAATTGAGAATTGAGAGTTGAGAATTGAGAATTGAGAGTTGAGAGTTGAGAATTGAGAGTTGAGAGTTGAGAATTGAGAATTGAGAATTATTTTGAAATTTAATCCATAGCCCAGATAGTAGCGGCAGCTCCTGTGCAGTTTATAAACAAGCAGGACTATAGCGAATAGCTGGAATAGCTCCAAAAAGAAATTCTTCATTCTTCATTCTTCGCTCTACTTTTAAAAATAACCTCCTTTTTTTCTATCTTCCATTGCTGCTTCAGAAACGCGATCATCCATACGAGTTGCACCTCGCTCAGATATTTTTGTTTCTTTTATTTCAGCGATAATGTCATCTACTGTGTGCGCTTCACTTTCGACAGCTGAAGTACAAGTCATATCTCCAACCGTTCTGTAACGTACATTTTTTGTAACTATCACATCGTTTTCATCCACTTCCACGAATTGGTTGGTGTTCATTAATTGACCATTTTCAGTCAAAATACATTTTCTTTCGTGGGTAAAATAAATGGACGGTAATTGAATGTTTTCTCTTTTTATGTAATTCCACACATCCAATTCGGTCCAGTTTGAAATTGGGAACACACGCACATTTTCACCTTTGTCAATTTTACCATTATAAATATTCCAAATTTCTGGACGTTGTTTTTTTGGATCCCACTGACCGAATTCATCACGTACTGAGAAAATTCGTTCTTTTGCACGTGCTTTTTCTTCGTCACGTCTTGCTCCTCCAATACATGCATCAAATTCAAATTCTTCAATGACATCAAGTAAAGTGTATGTTTGAAGTCCATTTCTGCTTGGAAACTTCCCTTTACCGTCCACTAGATTTTTGGCTTTAATGGTATCTTCTACGTAACGAACAATCAATTTTTCATCCAATTCTTTTGCTAAATTGTCACGGTAATCCAATGCTTCTTGGAAATTGTGTCCTGTGTCTACGTGAACTAATGGGAAAGGGAATTTCCCTGGACGAAAGGCCTTTAATGCCAAATGCACGAGGCAAATGCTATCTTTTCCTCCACTAAAAAGCAAGGCTGGACGGTCGAATTGACCAGCGACTTCTCTTAAGATATATATCGCTTCTGCTTCTAATTGATCTAAATAATCCATATATTTTTATTTTAAAGAATTAAAACCAAACTTAATTTTTGTCGTTATCCTTCAAAATTCCTTTTATCATTTACTTGGTGTAAACTCAAAAAGCAATTTTTTGAATGCGTAAAAACTAAAGCTTATTTTAATTCCATTGTTTTGTTATTGTTTTTAAGAATCCTTTTTAACTTGTATTAAACTCAATAATAAATTTATCATTCGCTTCCTTATCCAAAGAATTTTTTATTCAGTTTTATTGCTATTTATACTATTATTAATTGTTGATTTCGACTTCGCTCAATCAACACGACTTCGCTCAATCAACACGACTTACTTCATTTCGACTGTGCTCAATGCAACGCGACAAGGTCAGCACAAGTCTCTCAATCAAGCTGTTTCTACTCAAACCACATTTATCATTTATCATTCATAATTTATCATTCATAACTCAAAACTATTTAACGTGTAAGCCACATTCTTTTTTCGAGTTATCTTCCCACCACCATCTTCCAGCACGGAAATCTTCACCTTCTTGAATTGCTCTTGTACAAGGTTGGCAACCGATGCTGACAAAACCTTTATCGTGTAAACTATTATAAGGAATATTGTACTTTTTTATTTCTTCTTTAACTTCCTCTAAAGTCCACTTTGCTAAAGGATGAATTTTTGTTAAATTTCGGCTTTCATCGATCTCAATCATTGGCATTTCACTTCGATTTTCTGAATGTTCTGCCCTCAAACCAGTTATCCAACATTCAGCTCCAGTTAATGCTCGATTTAATGGTTCAACTTTTCTTACAAAGCAGCATTCTTTTCTGTTTTCCAATGATTCGTAAAAACTTATTGGACCTTTTTCTGTCACTAATTTTTCCACTTTTTCATAATTTGGAAAATATACATCGATTTTCTTATTATACCTTTCTAATGTACGATTTAACACACTGTAAGTTTCTGGAAATAAACGTCCTGTATCTAAAGTAAAAACCTTGATTGGCAGATTTAAAGTAAAAATATGATGAGTAATAATCTGATCCTCCCAACTTAAACTTGTTGAAAAAACTGCATTTGTTGGATGTTTTTCTGCAATTAAAACTAAACTTTCTTTAAGTGATAAATTACTAAATTGCTTCTCTTCTAACATAATAAATTCTATTTTGTTGCAGCATAAATCAACTGCCAATCTTCGTAACTTAATTCGGTTTTATCCGCTGTAGCAGCATTTAAAATCCTATTTCTAGAAAGACTTCCTATAATTGGTAAAGCCCCCAATTTATAAATCCAAGCAACAGCTAATTGTTCGATATTTGATTCATATTTTTTGCTCAAGATTTCCAAAACATTTCTTACTCGAACAGCCTTTTCGTCTTGTCCAGTTAATATTCTTCCATCAGCAAGAGGTCCAAATGCCATCGGTTTGGAATAATTTTCTTTGAGGAAATCAATTCGACCATCTTTTAGTGCCTCAGTTTGTAACAAGTTCAATTCAAAGTGATTCGTAACCACTTCATTTGAAAGGCGAGATGCTAAAAGTTTATGCTGTTGCACATTAAATTCTGATACACCAATGTGTTTAATTTTCCCTCTCAATTGCAATGCCTTTAATGACGAAGCAACTTGTTCCGCATTCATTAAAGGATCAAAACCATCAATAATCAAAACATCTAAATAGCTAGTTTGAAGATTGTTTAATGAATTTTCAACTTGTTTTTGAATACTTTTGTCATTCAATTCTCGGTATTGATAAAATCCATCCTCATTAATGGTTTTATTTCCAATTTTAGAAAATAATACAAGATTTTCCCTTTTTAAACCTAATTTTTGAATCGCTTCTCCAACAAGCTTTTCAATTTGTCCGTTTCCATACAAAGGAGAAACATCAAAAGCATTGATACCGAGACTTAAAGTGTAGGAAAGAATTTCACTAACTACTTCAACATTCAAATTTTCAATTTCATTCCAGCGCCAAAAGCTATAAATTGCTGCTGAAGTTTCTGGACCTGAGTCACTTAATAGTACTTTTTTCATAATAAACTTTTAATTAATGTTCTAAAACTGATGATGATGATTAAAATTCCAACGAGTATTAATCCTTTTTTTATTGGAATTTTGTTGGAAAAATAAATTGATATTGGTGCGGCAAGCATTCCACCTATGACTAATCCGAAAATTATTTGCCAATGACTTAATCCGATGGTGAAAAAGAATGCTACTGTGCTGACCACGGCTACGAAAAATTTTGCCATGTGAGCAGAACCAACTGCATAGCGTAAATGACGTCCTCCTGCTAATAATGAACTTGTAACAATTGGTCCCCAGCCTCCGCCACCCACAGAGTCTAAAAATCCGCCTGAAAATGCAACTGGGACAATCTTCGTTATTTTTTTACGTTTTTTCGGTTTTCTTATAGCTCTATAAATAATAATTACTCCTAAACTCAATGTGTAAATGGCTACAAGCGGTTTGATAATTGTAAAATATTCCTTGCTGATGAACGAAACAGTAACAACACCCAATATTGTTCCAATTACACCGGGCCAAACAAGAATTTTAAAAAGTTTCATGTTTACATTTTTGTATCTCATGTAAACTAAACTTGATGAACCTGTTGTGAAAATTTCAGATGCATGCATACTTGCGCTAGCAACAGCTGGTGTGATACTTGGAATACCCAAACCTAAGAGAAAAGTTGTCACAGAAACTCCATAAGCCATTCCAAGTGCACCATCAATCATTTGAGCAATAAAGCCACCGAGGCAGTAAATCCAAAAATTTTCATCTAAATTGGAAAGAATATCTGCACCTAATTCTTTCACGTTAGCAAAGGGAATATAGGATAGTAAAATGTGGCCAATAATCATTATTAAAATTGTCAAGACAGAGTAGAAAGCAGCCTTTTTAATTTTTGATTTTAAAAATGAATCTTTGGTTTTAAAATTTTTTGTTATTTGATCTAATTTTTTAACCTTTGAATCAAAATCACCTTTGAGAGAATTTCTAATTTTATAAAGATTATCCAAAACCTCATTTGTTTCCATTGGAATTGAATCATTGAGAAGTTCTTTGATTCTTTTTGCCAAAGTTGGTGACTTTCCATTGGTTGAAATGGCAATTTTTAAATTTCCTTTTTTCACAATACTACTTAGGTAGAAGTCACAAAAGTCAGGTTTATCGGCGGCGTTGTAAAGAAGTCTAGCTTTGTGAGCATCCACTCCAATTAAAGCAGATAATTCCTTATTGTTAACTGCGCTAATTATTAAATTTTTATTCTGTAAATCACTTGCTTCATAGGATTTTTGAAGTAGGGTAATGTTTGAATTATCTTTACAAAAATCAAGTAAATCAGCATTAAATTCCTCTGCAACAACTAGCGTTTTTGTGGCTGGGGAATTTGCATAGATTGCTTGCAATTTTTCGAATGCAACGAATCCACCACCAACTAGTAGGACGTTCATTTTTTCAAGCTTCAAAAAAACAGGAAAAAGTGTGTTTTGTGTTTCCATGTTAAATAATTAATAAATTGAGTTGAAAAATATGGCCAACACCATTGTTTGTATATTGATTTCTAAACACATAAGAGTACTGAAGTGCAAGAGAATTCGAAAGCTTTTGTTCAATGCCACATAATATTCGAGTTTCATGCTGTACTTTATGGTCAATAGAATAAAATTGCTCTGCAGAAAAAACAGAATGTAATTTATCGCTATTTCTCCAAGCTCTTTTTATGTAATATTGCATTCGAATTCTAAAAACATCTTTGCGGTTGGTAAAATCTCTCCATTCATTTCTAAGGCGGAATTTGTGAAATGATTTCCCTAAATTAGTTTCATAGTTCATTTGCAGAAAAGGTCTGTTTTCAAGTGTGTTTCCAAGATTAGAAAAATGTGCAAAAAATGCGTAACCACCTCCGAGGAAAAAATGATCTCCCATTTTACGTCTTATTATGACTCTTCCTAAACCTTGAGAAACATTTTGAATAAAATTATTGTTTAATCTAAGTCCACCATCTAAGGAAAGGTCAAACTTCTGAATCACTGACTTTCGAGCCTGAAAAGACAACCAAGTGTTCGTTAAATTTGGATAATTTTCAGCTATTCCAAAATTTGTAACTAACAAAAAGAAAATTGATATAATTCTATGCCAAAACATGTTCAATTTTTGTTTCATTAATGGCATTTTCAACCGAAACAAATCCCACTACTTCTCCAATCACAATTACCGCTGGTGCAGGAACTGGATTTTGTTCGAAAACTTCACGTATTGTTTCGATTTTTCCACTCACCGTTTTTTGAGTTGGAAGAGAACCTTTACTAATGATGGCAATTTGAGAATCTGTTTTCCCATTTCTCGAATAGATTTCAACAATTTCAGAAAGCTTAGAAAGTCCCATTAAAATTACTACGGTTCCATTCAAAGTACTTGCTTTTTCAAGTTCCGGATTCAATTTTCCATTCTCCAAAGTAGCTGAAAAAACGTGAAAATTATTACTCAGACCTCGATGCGTTACAGGAATTCCAGCTAAGGCAGGAACTGAGATAGAACTAGAAATTCCGGGTATTACTTCCGTTGGAATTTCATGTTTCTCTACTTCGATTAATTCCTCTGAACCTCTTCCAAAAACGAAGGAATCTCCTCCTTTTAGTCGTACAGCATTTCCAAATTTCAATGCAGAATCAACCAATAATTGATTTATTTCTTCTTGAGAATAAGCTTTGAATCCTTTTCGTTTTCCTACAAAGATTTTTTCTGCAATTGGTGCGTACTCCAATAATTCTTCATTCACAAGGGCATCGTATAAGATGACATTTGCTTTTTTCACTGCGTTTAGGCCTTTAACTGAAATGAGTTCTAAATCTCCTGGCCCAGCTCCAACAAGTGTTATTTTTGGTGATATAATTGTTTTCATTCTTTTTAATTTTTTTTTAATTTTACTGGTTCTTGGTCAAAAAATGTGAAGCTTATTATTTTGTCATAGTTTTTGAAACAAAAACATACGCCAAAACATCTATATTCTTACTTTTTACACGGAGGACTGCAGTCCTCCGTTACAAACATGTCTCGGCACTTACGTTTGTTCTTCAAAAGCTATGCTTTTTCTTCCTCTGGAGTCCTTTTACATGGTTTTTGACAAAGAACTATTTTACTTTTTCGCTTTTTCAACAAATTCTTTGACTTCTTGATAATAGCGCATCGCGAATGCTTCACCTGCTTTATTTTGATTTATTTGCAACAAAAATTTAGAAAAAGCTTTATCTCCCTCAAAGCCGTAATTTTTGCCAAGTGCATTATCAAAATCATCAATAATTCCTTGGTGCGTATTGCATCGAATTTTTTCTCTTAAGAGTAATGCTTTTGCGGCATGAATTCCCGCAGCATAAGTAAAATATATTGCATCTGCAAAACGATTATCTTGAGCAGCCTCTTCAGCTGAAAGTAATTTTTCTTCAGCATCATAAATTAAAGTGGCAACTAAGTCGATTACAACGCCAGCACACTCTCCTACACCGATTTCAGTCTTATATTTTTCCTCACTTCCCCAATCTAAAAAATCTGAATCTTGAATTTTAGATGTATCAGCTAAAGGCTTTAATAAGTCATAAAAATATTTATTTCCTTGGCGCTCGTAGTAGGAATTAAAACTCTCGTCTTCCAATTGATTTCCCAAGTAATTATCAAGTAAGGTGCGAATAACATCCAACACTCGTTTACTTGGAAATTTAATTACTTTATCGGCGATTCTACCAAAACCATTTCCCAAATTTCCACCACCCAAAAGTAATTGTAAAGCTGGAAAAGTATTTTTCTCCACCTTCATTGAACTACCGTGAAAACCTATGTGAGCCAAACCATGCTGACCACAAGAGTTGATACACCCACTAATTTTGATTTTAATTTCTTTGTTGTAAATCAAATCTGGGTATTCATCACGAATTACTGACTCAATCTCTTTTGCAACATCAGTACTATTTGAAATCCCAAGGTTACAAGTGTCTGTTCCTGGACAAGCGGTGATATCTGCAATGCTATTGTAGCCACTGGATGCTAAATTAATCGCTTCAAGTTCTGTGTATAATTCGAACAGATTTTCTGGCTTTACAAATTTTAAGAGGATACTTTGATCGATTGTAAAACGGATATCATTAGCGGCATATTTTTCGACAATTCTCGCCAAAATTCGTGCTTGATTCGTGAAAAAATCACCGATTAACACCTTAATAAAAACTGCCACATACCCTTTTTGCTTTTGTTTCACAACATTTGTCTGCAACCATTCTTTAAATTTTAGATTCTCTGAATTTTCGATAATTTGACTTAAATCAACATCGTTTTCTTGAGTTTCGAATTTTATTTCAAAATTAGTGAGTTGGAAATCAGCAGGATCATATTGAACGGCTTTTCGCTCGATCTCAATCAAATTTTGAAATTCTTGCAAACCAATTTTCGCCAATAAATATTTCATTCTGGCCTTATTTCTACTATTTCGTTCGCCATTTCTGTCAAATACACGAATGGCAGCTTCAATGAATGGAATAATTTCTTCTGCTGGCAAAAATTCGTAAGCTACATGTGCCAAATATGGTTGAGCACCCAAACCTCCGCCGACAAGTACTTTAAACCCTTTTTGATTATCCACAATTTTAGGAATAAAGCCGAAGTCATGAATAAATGAATAGGAATCGTCTTTTTCATTCGAACTAAATGCAATTTTTATTTTTCTTCCTAATTCCTGACCAAAAGGTTTTCTTAAAAAATAACGAAAAACTAGGTCTGCATAGGGAGTAACATCAAACAATTCTTCAGAATCAATTCCAGCTAAAGGGCTCGCCGTAACATTTCGAACGGTATTGCCACAGGCTTCTCTTAATGTAACATCATCTTTTTCTAAATCAGCCCAAAGTTCTGGCGTTCGATCAAGACTTACGTGATGAATTTGAATATCTTGTCTTGTAGTAATGTGTAAGCGACCAGTACTATATTCCTCTGAAACATCGCAAATTCTTCTCAATTGTTGACTAGTTACTTTTCCGAAAGGTAATTTAATACGAATCATTTGAACACCTTGCTGACGTTGACCATATACGCCACGAGCCAAACGAAGAGCTTTAAACTTATCTTCGTGCAAGCTGCCTTCTTTGAAAGCTAGAATTTTTTGTCCTAATTCTATTATGTCTTTTTCTACTATGGTTTTAGTAGGAGATAAAGTTAGATTTTCAATCCCTTCTCTAAATGTTGCCATTCTATTTGTTTTATCGATGATTTTTAATAATCTATAAGTTCTATCTTTTTAATAGGACTTAAAAACGAGTGTAAAGTAAAAGATAAATTTTGAGTTGTGCAAGAACTATTTTAAAAAAAACAAAATAATTTGATTTCAAGACATTTTTTGTACTAGGACAAATGCAAGCTTTTTTTTAATATTTCTTCCCGTTCAATCAAATCAGATAAGCTTGTTTTTGAAAGAATACGAATTGTAGCATCACGAACCTCCATGGCAACTTGCCTTAGCCCACAAGTTTCTTCATTTACACACTCTTCGCAGCTTTCATAAAAATTCAAACTAACGCAGGGCAACAGCGCAAGAGGTCCACCAGAAAGTCGAATAATTTGGGTTAACACAATTTCATCAGGATGTTTTGCAAGATAATATCCACCTTGAGCACCCATTTTACTGTGGACATAACCACTATTTTTTAATTCTACTAAAATGCTTTCCAAAAATTTTCTAGGAATTTTTTCACTTTCCGAGATTTGGGAAATACGCATAGGGGATTTATCTGTGAAATTTTTCGCCAAACAAACTAAGGCTTTAATTGCGTACTTAGACTTTTTTGATAACATAGTAAGCAAAGTTAATAAAAAAGTTTAAACTAGAATTTTCATTATTGGACATTATTGATAATTAATTTTTTTTTCTATCATTAAACCCAAATTACGCATTAGAGATTTCAAAGGGGAATTTCATCTGATAATTCCATA
>CAZHLZ010000049.1:8795-14362 GCA_964532475.1 uncultured Chitinophaga sp. | reverse complement strand
CTTCTTCTCGATAAAAAACAAGATCTATTAAAATTTTCATTTAATACATTAGGAAGCTTTATAGATCTTGACAAATTTTCACTCAGTGATAATGTAATTGCTCAAAGAATTGAAACCATCACTTTACACACCAAATTATTAAAAAGAAAGCTAAAAAATAACGCATATATATTAGATAAAAAAAAATTACATTGCGAACTTCTTGATTCTCTTGATACAGGTTTTGTCAGCATAAAAACAGGCACAAAAATAATAGATTTTTGCACAGATAGTCAAGGAAAAATATGTTCAATAAACGATAGTGATTCAAATAGTTATGCTGCAGAAATTTTTATTGACTGCTCAGGAAACGAAGGGTTTTTTACCAAAAAATTCAATTTACAAGAACAAAAATTCACATTAGCAACAGGTGTTGAATACAACGTAGCCTATTTAGGTGAAAAAACCGAAGGGCATTTGTTTATGGGAAAAGATTATCAAGGAGGATATGCATGGATTTTTCCACTTCAAAATAAACGAGCAATTGTTGGATTTGGTTCTTTTGATGATTCAATAGTTAAAGATTTAAAGAAGAAATTGGATACACTCTTAGAAATGCCAATTTTCAAAAGCTTAGTAAATAAAGATACGACAAAATGTGAGGGTGGAAGCATTCCGATAACAAGGGTAAACACAAACTTTATTCACAAAAACATCATTGCCGTTGGCGATTCTGTTAGCCAAGTAAATCCAGTTGTAGGGGAAGGATATAAATTTATTTTTGAATCGAGTTACTTAGCTACAGAAGCCATAGATTTAAGTTTAAAAAATAATGATTTAGCATTTTTAGAAGAATATAACAAAAATTGGAATAAACGATTTAAAGAAAATTATAATTTTTCTAAATACGTTCAAAAAAAAATCTTTAAATATAGTAAATACCCTTTTGTAGTCGATATCGTAACTTTTTTCCTAAAAACCAAAAGTGATGAAAAAATAATTAAAGTTTTATCAGGAGAATACAATAGAGCTAAAAAATAAAAAACAATTTGAATCAATGCTTGTTTAACTAGACATGCAGGCTTTTTTAATTTTTCCACATACACTTTTTTACGACGAAAAATACTACGAAGGGAGTTCTAAAATTTTTATTATTGAAGAATACCTTTTCTTCCGTCAATATAATTTTCATAAACAAAAACTCGTATTTCATCGAGCTACGATGAAACATTTTGCATCTTGGGCTGAAAAATTTACTTCAATAAATTACTTAGAAAGTAATGAAAATGAACTTCATGTCAAAGATGTTCTAGAAACTATTAAAAATCAAGGTTTTGAATCTATAAAAACTTTTGAACCAGAAGATGAATGGTTAAAAAAAAGAATTATCACCTCTTGTGAGAAACTGAATCTAAGTTGCAGTTTTCTTGAAAATCCTTTGTTTATTAATTCCAAGTCTGAAAACGCAAATTATCGCGGAACTCATGCAAGTTATTTTCAAACCGATTTTTACATCCATCAGCGTAAAACGAGAAATATTCTAGTTGATTCAAACAAGAAACCTTTGGGTGGAAAATGGTCTTTTGATGCAGAAAATAGAAAAAAGGTTCCAAAAGGTCATGTGATTCCAAGTAGAAAGGAAAGCCTAGAAAATAAATTTATTATCGAAGCGAAAAAATATGTATCAAGCTATTTCCCTAACAATCCTGGTAAACTAAGTCATTTTGATTATGCTATTTCACCTGAAGAGGCAGAATTGAAAATGAATGATTTTTTTGAAGAATATTTCGAATTATTTGGAACTTTTGAGGATGCCATTTTGCAGAAGGAGCAAAAATTATATCACTCCATTTTATCACCTTACATAAATATTGGGATTTTATCTCCAAAAAAAGTCTTAGACCAAGCAATTGATTTTGCATCAAAAAATAATATTCCAATTAATTCTTTGGAAGGATTTGTGAGGCAAATTTTAGGTTGGAGAGAATTCATTCGCTATGTGTACACCTTTGAAAATATAATACAACGGACGAGCAATTTTTGGGGATTTAAGCGGAAAATTCCTGCCAGTTTTTACACGGGTGAAACCGGAATTTTACCAATTGACGACTGCATAAAAAAGAACTTAACAAATGGCTACAATCACCACATTGAGCGCCTGATGATTTTAGGGAATTTTATGTTACTTTGTGAGTTTGACCCCGATGAAGTGTACCGTTGGTTTATGGAAATGTACATCGATAGCTACGATTGGGTAATGGTTCCAAATGTGTATGCGATGTCTCAATTTGCTGATGGTGGAACTATGACCACGAAACCATATATCTCTGGAAGTAACTACATTATAAAAATGAGCGATTATAAGAAAGGGGAATGGAGCGAAACTTGGGACGCCCTTTTTTGGAGGTTTTTAATCAAGTACAAAGCAGTTTTTCAATCTAACATCCGCATGAATATGTTGATTAGTACTTATGAGAAATTCCCTGAAGAAAAGAAACAAAATTTGATTGACAAAGCCGAAAAATTCTTAAAAAGTTTCGATTAGTGCGGGTTAATTAAATCTGGATTAAATGTTATTTTAAAACTAAATCATTAATATCCAAGCGGGATTTCTGCTACACCGAAAATGTAAAGCTTTTTGAAATGTATGCACATTTTGAAACAGCAAGGAAAAGCGACAGCTCTTTTTTTGCTTTTGAAAAAGAAAATACATGAAAAAACTTGGAATTGAAGGTGGGCCACTTTGGTGGAGCAGCCTAAAGAACTAAGCCTTCTTAAAAATCAAACAAACCCAGTTGAGGAGCAACTAAAGGTGTCCAAGTGGTAGCTGGATTAATCTGCAATTCCCCTTGATTTAGCCAAGCTTTTTCATCTTCTAAAATAGCAACAAAACCATCGTAGGTAACAGCAGTAAAAGTTTCTAATAAAGCTCCTGTTTCTGGATTGGGACAACTATTCCAAAGTCCTGCGAGGGAGAAAATAGCTTTGTTCTCCAGCTTAATTACGTTTTTTTCGCGCACAGATCCTTTATGTTCCCATTCAAATAAGCCTGTAACAGGAATAATGCAGCGCTGCGATAAATAATTTTTGAAAGAAGGTTTTTCTGTCAAGGTCTCAAATTTGGCATTTAAGGTATTGTTCTGAATTTTTAAGTCTTTTGCCCAATTTGGAACCAATCCCCATGAAAAAAGTTGAATTGTATTTTGATCTTTACTCGTAATAATCGGACATAAAGGATGGTCAAAGCCATTAACAAAAGAACTTGTTTTAAAGTCATTTTCTTTCGGGAACTCAGCCTTAAACTGCTTTTTCAGCTCCTTTGCTGTCGCTTTATGCTCTGTATGGTAACACATTGTTTATTTTTTCGCTCAATTTCAGACTGCAAATTACAAAACATTTGATTAATTTTCAAAACGATTAATTCATCCTGCTGATTTTCGACTACTTGTTCGTAATTGTTCTTGTTTAGATGAATCGAAATCAAATCGTCAATACTGATATTAAAAAAGATTGCAATTTGTTTCAAAACATCAATTGAAGGCTGTGAATTAGCACTTTCATAACTATTTATTTGATTCCGCGATAAACGCAATTGCTCCGCAAGTCTAAATTGAGAGAGTTTTTTTTTAGCCCGCAAATATTTTATATTTTGAGAAACGAAATTCATTTTGATTAAAATCTAATCATCAAAAGTATTAAAAAATAATCAAATTGAATGTAATATTGTGGAAATATTTATACACAAATTTTCAGAAGAATGGATAGAACTATTGTACACATGGATTTGGACACATTTTTTGTGTCGTGCGAACGTTTGGTGAATTCTGAATTAAATGGAATTCCTTTAATAATTGGTGGGAGTTCAGACAGAGGAGTAGTTGCTTCCTGCTCGTATGAAGCGCGTCACTTTGGTGTGAGGTCGGCAATGCCCATGAAAATGGCTCTCCGTTTATGTCCACAAGCTAAAATTGTAAAAGGCGATATGGAACTATACTCCAATCAATCGAAAATTGTAACTGAAATCATTAGTGAACAAGCTCCTGTAATCGAAAAAGCAAGTGTGGATGAATTTTACTTAGATATTTCAGGAATGGACAAGTTTTTTGGGAGCTATAAATGGACCAACGAATTGAGTCAACGCATCACAAAAGAAACTGGCTTACCGATAAGTTTCGGCTTATCACTCAACAAAACAGTTTCTAAAATTGCCACAGGAGAAGGGAAACCACAAGGGAAAATTCAAGTTGAAAAAAAATCAATTAAGCCCTTCTTAAACCCATTATCGATAAAAAAAATACCAATGTTAGGAAATGTTACCTTTGTTTTATTATCGCGCATCGGTGTCAGACAAATTGAAACATTGGCACAAATGCCCGTCGAATACCTTCAGAGTTTACTCGGTAAAAACGGCAAGGATATCTGGAAAAAAGCAAACGGAATTGACGAAAACCCTGTTGAACCTTACTCCGAACGAAAAAGTTTATCAAAAGAAAGAACATTTGAGCAAGACAGCATCGATTTGGTTCAAATAAAGGCACTTTTAGTCGGAATGGTAGAAAGTTTAGCTTTTCAACTTCGGAAAGAAAATTGGCTAACATCTTGCGTAGTTGTGAAAATTCGATACACCAATTTTGACACAGAAGCAAAACAAAGTAAAATCGCCTACACTTCCTGTGATCACATTTTGATTGAACAAGTAAAACTTCTATTCGATAAAGTTTACACAAGAAGAATGCGTTTACGTTTGGTTGGAGTTAGTTTCACAGGACTTGTAAGGGGGAATTATCAAATCAATTTGTTTGAAGACACAAGCGAATTAATAAACCTATATCAAGCCATGGACAAGATGAAAAAGCGCTTTGGCGAAAATTCAATCAAAAGAAGTGTTGCTCTCTAATTTTTTTTCTAAACAATCAAAATGTACTTGAATTGCCACTCATATCATAGTTTGCGTTACGGAACTTTATCCATAGAACGGCTCGTTGAAGGAGCAAAACGTTTGGGAGTTAAACGTCTATGCCTCACAGATATCAATGCGAGTGCGGGAGTTTATGATTTTACCAAAATGTGTCGTGCAGAAGAAATTGAAGCAATTGTTGGAATAGAATTTAGAACAGACAATCAACTGCGTTACATCGGAATTGCAAAAAACACACAAGGTTTCGCTGAACTCTGCTCCTATTTAAGTAAATATAATTTGGCTCAGGATGAGATTCCGGATGAAGCGCCTAATTTTGAACATGTATTTGTAATTTATCCCTTAGAAAAACATCCAAAAGAACTTAGAGAACATGAATTTATCGGAGTAAAGTCACACGAATTAACACAATTGATTCAAATGAAACATCGGGGTTTTCTCACAAAAATGCTTGCCTTACAAACCGTAAGTTTTGAAACGAAACAAGACTATAATTTACATAAAATATTAAGGGCTGTAGACCTAAATATCCTGGGAACAAAGTTAAAAGAAGGCGATTATGCTTCGTCAAACGATAGTATTGTGAGTAAAGATCAGATGCGTGAAAACTTTAAAGATTATCCACTTTTACTACGAAAAACACTCTATCTTTTAGAACAATGTAGTTTCG
>CAZHLZ010000049.1:0-8785 GCA_964532475.1 uncultured Chitinophaga sp. | reverse complement strand
TTTCGATTTTGATTTCAGGGTATTGCGAAACAAACAATGCTACACCGAAAACAAAGCAAAAGATTTAGCCTTGTTATCAAAATTAGCTTACGAAGGATTGAATCGACGTTATCAAACGCAAAAAGAAGAAGCAAAAAAACGTGTAGAAAAAGAATTAAAAGTAATTTCAGACCTCGGTTTTGCGGGTTATTTTTTAATCACTTGGGACATTATTCAATTCAGTAATAGTCAAGGATTTATTCACATCGGAAGAGGAAGTGGAGCAAATAGTATCGTAAGTTATTGCCTCGGAATTACAGATATTTGTCCGATAGAATTGAATTTATATTTCGAGCGCTTTTTAAATCCAGACAGAACAAGTCCACCCGATTTTGATATTGATTGGAGTTGGAAAGATCGAGACCGAATTTTAGATTATATTTTTGAAAAATACGGACAGGAACATGTTGCCTTTTGTGGCACTACGGTGGAATTTAAATACCGTTCACAATTTCGTGAGTTGGGAAAAGTATTTGGCTTAGCAAAAGAAGAATTAGACGTTTTGGCAAAAAGCAAAGGGCAAAAAAAAGAACACAATTCTGTCGTTCAAATGATAGATAAATATGTTCAATTATTGAATAAATTCCCCAATCAGCGAAGTATGCACTCCTGCGGAATATTGATTTCAGAAGAACCAATCAGTCATTTTACAGTAGTGGAAATGCTTCCTAAAGGTTATCCGACGGTTCAATTTAACATGCACGACGCAGAAGCTATTGGCTACGAAAAATTTGACATCCTAAGTCAGCGAGGAATTGGTCACATCAACGACAGCGTGAGGCTAATCAAAGAAAACCAAGGAATTGAGGTCGATATTCGCGATGTGCGTATTTGTAAAGATGAAGCAAAATCAAATTCGATGTTAGAAAAAGGAAAAACCATTGGTTGTTTTTACATTGAAAGTCCTGCAATGCGCGGATTATTGAGAAGATTGAAGTGTAACAATTACAAAACCTTAGTTGCTGCTTCCTCCGTGATTCGCCCTGGGGTAGCACAAAGTGGAATGATGAAAGAGTACATTTTTAGGCACAACAATCCGAATCAATTTGAATATTTCCACCCTGTTTTTGAGGAACATTTGAATGAAACGTATGGCGTGATGGTTTACCAAGAAGATGTGATAAAAATTGCGCACCATTTTGCGGGAATTGATTTAGCGAAAGCAGACATTTTGAGACGAGCTATGAGTGGTAAAACACGTTCCATCAAAGAATTAGACGCCATCAAACAAGTGTATTTTGATAATTGTCGTGCCAAGAATTATTCAGATCAATTGGCTCAAGAAGTTTACCGCCAAATAGAAAGTTTTGCTGGCTATTCATTCTGTAAAGCACACTCAGCCTCCTACGCCGTAGAAAGTTATCAAAGTTTGTATCTAAAAACCTATTTCCCGATTGAATTTATGGTGGCGGTAATCATCAATGAAGGAGGTTTTTACCGAACGGAAGTTTATGTACATGAGGCAAAAATGGCTGGTGCAATCATCCAAACTCCTTGTGTAAATACGAGCGAATACTTCACTACTTTAAGAGGGAAAAATGTTTTTTTAGGTTTTCGGCAACTTCAAGGCTTACAAGAAAGTATTGGAACTCAAATCCCGATTGAACGTAAGCGAAACGGCCCATTTCTATCCTTGGAGGATTTTCTAAACCGCATAGCAATTGGAATTGAAAATTTACAAATTTTAATTTTTATTGGTGCTTTTCGTTTTACAGGGAAAAGTAAAAATGAATTGATTTTAAAGGCTCGTATGCTTCTAGTAAATTACAAAGATGAAAATCGCGCACCGAAATTATTACAAGAAAAAATTGTAGAATACAAACTGCCCGAATTAAAACGTTCAGAATTTGAAGATGCTTTCGACGAAATTGAACTAATTGGCTTTCCTGTTTCTTGTTCTCCTTTTGACTTGTTGCAAACTAAATTTAGAGCAACATATTCTGTAAAAGATTTTATTCACTTGGAGAAAAAAACCGTGAAATTGGTTGGCTATTTAATCAGTATCAAACACGTTCCAACGAAAAATGGCACTATGAACTTTGGCACTTGGATTGATTCTGAAGGAAATTATTTCGACACAACTCACTGGGCAAATAGTTTGGCGGAATATCCTTTTCAAGGAGGAGGCTGTTATTTGTTGCAAGGAAGAATCGATGTAGAATACAGTTTCCCCTCCCTTGTGGTTGAAAAAATGGCAAAATTGCCTTTCGTCCCCGACCCACGTTATTCTGATAACAAAGATTACGCTTTCAAAACACAAGAACTCATAAAACCAGATATTAGTACGACACATCGCGCGCCTTATCCAACTACAGTTGATTTACCGAGGAGAAAAATGAGGGAATGAGCATGAATTTAACTAAAATCCGTTTCCATTCAATCAAAAGCAGTAAATTGTGTTTGAATTTTCTTGTTTGGTGTTCATTTATTAACGACCTTAGCCCTAACTTTGTAACATGGCAGAAGAAAACCTTATATCGCATCCAATCCGTTTCTCAATTCTTTGAGGCAATCCATTGGCAAAAACCAAGTCATCCTCTAATCGGAGTAGTTGATGTGGCAAAAATTGATTTCTCAAAAGCAGAGCAAATAAAAGATGCAAAAATTACAGCCGATTTATATTCCATCATCCTAAAAGATGGAAACTGTGGTATGCAATACGGTCGCAATAAGTACGATTTTGAAGAAGGAGTATTACAATTCATGGCTCCTAATCAATTAGTTACAACAGAAAACTCCTTTACGCAAAGTACTTATGGATTTTTTTTAGTATTTCACCCAGACCTCATTCGTAACTTTGATTTAGGGAAGAAAATCAAAAAATATAATTTTTTCAATTACTCTGTTTACGAAGCGCTTCATCTATCAAAAAAAGAAGAGGAAACTTTGATAGAAATTGTTGAGAACATCAAAGATGAATTATCAAAAAACATTGACAAACACAGCCTTGAAATCCTTGTAACGAACATTCAATTATTACTGAATTATTCAGAAAGATTTTACGAACGACAATTTATAACTCGCACCAACAACAGTTCAGATGTAGTAAGTAAAATAGAAGAAATGATACAACAATATTACGCTGAAAAACTACAATTAAAACTAGGTCCGCCCTCACCAGAATACTTCGCCGGAAAAGCAAATTACTCTAAAAACTTCCTGAGTGATTTACTCAAAAAGGAAACAGGAAAAAGCACAAAAGATCATATCGATGAGTATGTAATAGACTTAGCAAAAACAGAATTGCTAAATTCTACAAAAAGTATCAACGAAATTGCATACGATTTGGGATTTAATTACCCACACTATTTTAGTCGCTTGTTCAAAAAGAAAACTGGTGCAGCGCCTCGAGAATATAAATTTCAATTTTTAAATTAACACTCAAAATAGAGCATTGCATTCAGTAATCTGAAAAATGTGCTCATAAATCCGAAGATAATGTTCAACAAAACAAGAAAAGAGCTGTTATTTTGTACACAGAAAAAATAATAAATAAATTGTAAAAAAATGAGAACAATTGATAAAAATAAACCCGTATTAGTCACCGGAGCAAATGGATATGTAGCAAGTTGGTTGGTGAAAAAACTTTTGGACGAAGGCATTACAGTTCACGCAGCAGTTAGAAACCCCAAACATACTGAAAAGGTAAGTCATCTAATTGACGCGGCAAAAAACAGCAAAGGGACATTAAAACTCTTTAAAGCTGATTTGTTGAGTCCAAATTCATACAAAGACGCCATGGAAGGCTGTGAATTGGTTTATCACACTGCATCGCCATTTTCAACAGACGTGAAAGATCCTCAAAAGGAACTTATTGACCCAGCCGTTAAAGGTACAGAAAATGTACTTCTTACCGCAAAGGAAACTAGTTCTGTAAAACGTGTCATTGTCACAAGTAGTTGCGCTGCGATGTACACCGATGCAATTGACACTGTTAATACTCCAACCGGAAAATTAACCGAAGACACCTGGAACACGACGGCTTCCATAGATTATCAGCCTTACTCTTTATCAAAAACATTAGCAGAAAAAAAAGCTTGGGAAATTACAAAAACGCAAGATTCATGGGACTTAATCACCATTAACATGAGCTTAGTGTTGGGTCCAGCATTAAACGCTCAACATACAACTTCTGAAAGTTTAAATATTTTAAAATTATTAGGTGGTGGAGCAATGAAAATGGGAGTTCCGAAAATGGGAGTTGGAATTGTTGACGTGAGAGATGTTGCCGACGCACACTTTAATGCAGGATATACGCCGGAAGCTAGCGGAAGATACATTACTTCTGCACACAACACAGATTTCTTAGAAATGGGAATAATTTTACTACCTAAATACGGAGCAAAATATCCCCTTCCGAAAAGAGCATTACCAAAATGGTTATTGATGCTTGTTGGCCCATTTGTCAATAAATTATTCACGCGAAGATTTATTCGTAACAATGTAAACATTCCATGGAATGCCGATAATTCAAAAATCAAAAGAGAATTAGGAATCACCTTCAAACCATTAAAAGAAACCATGGAAGATTCATTCCAAATGTTGATTGATGAAGGCTTGATAAAGTAATCGTTGAAAAGCTAAACAAAAATTAAATTCAAGCCTCTTAATTAAATGATTTTGAGGCTTTTTATTTTCTAATAAAACTGGATCTCGGAAGAATTAAAAAGGCTATAATTCGCCAAATATCACATAATTGTTAAGTTTTGGCGAGTTATAACAAATTTAAAGCTCAAGTTTTGGTGGGATTGACTCCTTGTTTTTTTATCGAACGCGAATATAATACCAAGTACAATTATATTTTAGTCCAATCAAAGTTTTGTATAATGCCGATATAGTTTGACCACGCGAGTAGCACCGTAGGTAAAATAGTCCTATTCATTGGACTATATTGAAACATAATCGGTATAAAGAAAAAAATTCAAAAGATTAAGAGGTTTTTTGTACTCGGAGTAGGATTCAAACGTGAAACCTCCCGTGTCTAAGGCAGGTAAACATCTGTTGTCATTTTTACCTTTTTTAGCTCTAGTTTTTTGATTTCGAAACAAACTACTTAAGAGTCAGTTTTACGTTGAAATCAAAAAACAGTGCTATTTTGGAAGTTTCAGAAAATTAGCAGCTCCTACAAACCAGAATTAAAAACTGGCAAGAGATTAAACAAATACTGAACACTTCCCTAAGTCGGATAGGTAGGATTCGAACCTACGTGCTCCTCATCCCAAATGAGGCGAGATAAACCTAACTCCTCTACTACCCGAATAAAGAGACAAGAATGAGATTCGAACTCATAAAAAACGGATTTGCAGTCCGTTGCCTTAACCATTCAGCCATCTTGTCTTTTACGCATAAAAAAAGCATCTCTTAAGGGAGATGCTTGAACTATTTTTACTTTTTGTTAAGTAACTATTCTATTATATCTCTCTCCCTAATATTAATATGAGGTTTTAAAATGCAGAAATTTTGCGCTGGACAACACGGTAATGTTGCTTGCACAAGTTTAAAATGTATTTCTGTATATTTCATCTTTGTAATCATTTTGTTATTTCTATTTGACAGTGCAAAGGTTAGTATTATTTTTTAATAAAACAAATAAAATTTTAAATTAATTTATTGTAAATCAATATTTTAACTAATTTTAAGGCAATATATTTCCACCCCACATTTAGTGAGTATTTTGACATTATTCACAATTGACTGTCTCCCAATTGATTCCTGTTTCAATTTCGCTTTTTATGTTTTTATTTTACTTTCTTATTTCCTGAAAAAAAAATTAAAAAAAAAGCGTCCAATTTTTGGACGCTTGTGTTATTATCTATATTTAGTTATTATTTTTAACTTATATTAATCGAAAAAATTACACAATACCTCCACATATCCAAGACATAACTCGGACAAAAACAGCATAAATCTTGCACTTGCATTTTAAAAATATGTTCGGTTCTTTTATTCATAACTTCGTGTACTATTTTACTTAACGGCGATTTAAGACTTTAGTTGCTTTATTTGCGAGTAGAATTCATTCCGAATCTTAAATAAAACAGCATTAATTGAATCATTATTTGGCAAGTCTGGTAATAGTGCCTTTTTATAAAGTTCTGTTAATTCATTCTTGAGGAATTCAGCCTTTTCCACCAATTCTTCATATTGAAACTTCCCATTTTTAATATCTAAAAGAAACTCACGATCCGATCGTGCGACATGAATTTTTCCTTCTACAGCTATTTCCTTAGCCATATTCAACAACCTAAAAGTGTGCATCATATTTTTAGAATCATAATTTTTACCATGAGAGATTGTTGCTGAATAACGTGAATCATTTCGCTTCTCAACCCATTCCCAATATTCTCGGTATTTCTTGCAATACGAAGAGTAACCATCTTTATTGAAAAATAACATTGCTATTGCAGTTTCTCCTTTTGGAATTGTACTCAAGTTCACATCGTTAGAAAATTCATTTTTGGTAATACCCGAATAATTCAATTCAATGGAGTGATAAAGGTTATAACAATCTTTCATGTGTGGAATTCGGCTTAACCCACTATTGCTATCTTTTATATTTTTATCCTCAAGAAAATTATTAAGTCCAATCGATTTCTCATTTGACAAAATATAGCAAAAATCTAGAACAGATTTACGTTCCTTTTCCATTGGATTTACTATCTTCTTTTCCAAACCTCTTGCTTTTTTTTATTTGTGAATAAGCATAATTTGCGAAAGATAGTTCACATTGTTTACTAAGAAAAAGATTAATTGAAATCTCTTCAAAAAGGGGATGTTTATATAAGATACATTTCTCTGGAACATTTAACATTTCCAATATATTGGGACTGTTGTTTGCACACAATTCTATGAACTTTCTCAGTTCGTAATAAACGATGTCGTTCGATTCATTATTTACTTGTCCAATATAATCCAAGGAGTAGAAAATATCCTTTGGTAAAACAAAAACTCCTTTGATATCAGTGTCAGAACTTATGGTATCTAAACCATAAGCTCTACTGCCACTGATACATTCAAAAATAATATGTCCTGATTGTTCTAATTCGTCTATTGTCATGATATTTCATTTATGAAAAACTTATCAAAATCACTAAAATTTGCTTTTTTTCCTTTGATTGAATCTTTCAAGTGCTTGTTTTCGAGAACAATCTCAGTCACCAAAGCTAATAATTCATCTTTAATAACTGCTTTTCCCGATTCATTTGTTTGAGCTTTGCTTTCTATTAGTAAATCAAAAGATTTAGCACTTTCATCATCGATCAATTCATACAGTTCTTGAAAAACTACTGGTGGAATTGTCTCTTTTTTCAAGATCCAATTAGCGCAAAAAGCTGTTCTAGTTGCATAGAAAAAAGCCTTAAGTTTCAAATCCTTTGATTCAAGTTGTTCGTAAAATCCTTTATTCATGCTATGGTAATGATAAAATCCTGCAATTGGATTGAAATTATCTGTTGCTAGTTTTTTCATAGCTGCTAATGTTCCATTTTTATCTATATAAATGATTGGAGAAAAAAGCCAACCCAAAAAGGAAGCATTTGACTTTGCCAATAACAATGTTGCTTTTTTTATATCCCATCCAGAACCATCCAAATCATCTTCAGTCATAAATTCAATACTGTCTTTGGAATCCCATAAGCTAAGGTAGTTTTCCATTTTTCGTTTATATACAAAGCGAATATCAAAATCTGAATCTGGAGAGGCAAATCCCCAGGCTCTGCTTCCAGACTCAACAGCAAAAAGAATTTCAATGTTGTATTGTTGTTCTATTTCATGTAATTTTTTAAGTATTTGAGCTTTCATAAGTTCATTTTTTCGTGAATTCCCCCAGGCCAAATTGCATGAGGGATTGTGTTGTTGTTTTATTTATGGTACAAAGTAAAAACATAACTACGCAATTATTTTGCGTGATAAAATAATTTATTTCCAATAATTGACTATTTACATAATCATCATTATAAAGCCAAGTTTCAAATTCCTTCAACGAAAGAGTTTGAGACATGAGCTTAAATAACATTTCCTTTAGTTTTTTCATTATTTCTTGTTATTTCTGCTTGGCAAACAATCACAATTTCTGCATTTTTGCACGTTTCTTCATTTTCCAAGGAGCATTTTTCTCAAAATCACCAGCCATAATACAACCAAAAGGTAGAACTTCGTCAATCACTGTCCCTAAACCAAATTCTTTCATTTGATTTCTTACTGTTTCAGCACTTTTGTATGCACTTGGTAATTCAGTAATGTCAATCTCATTTGAAAAAAAACGTACGTCTAAACCATTTGTTTCATCAGCGAAAATCTCGTCAATTGATTTCTCTCCTTTACTTTTTCTATGTGCGGTTCTACTAATATTTCTTCCAGCTCCATGAGGTGCAAACCCTAAGTTATTTGCTGTTGTTTCTCCATCAACAATTAAGATTGGTTCAGCCATATTTAATGGAATCAATCGTGGTCCAGTTATATCATTCATAAATTTACTATCTAACGGAGTTGCACCTTTTGCATGGTAAAATAAATCTCCATCCTTGAAAACAAAGTTATGTTCATTCCAAAATCTATTCTCAATACTCGCACCAGTTTCTGTGGCAATTAAATCATGAATGACAGTATGATTTAACTTTGTCCATTCTCTGATTGTCTGCAAAGCATCCCAGTAATTTTGCCCTTCTTCCGTATCAAAAGGAATCCAAGCGTTTTGTTTCATGGTGTCAGGAGATAATATTTTTCTAAAATTTTATGCCACATGCAT
>CAZHLZ010000048.1:3955-14480 GCA_964532475.1 uncultured Chitinophaga sp. | reverse complement strand
GACACCATCTTTTTAGCACCTTACGAACAGCGTTATTATGAGATTTTGTATTAATTTTGGAAATGAAATCGAACCTTGGTATTTGGATTTACAAAATCAGAACTTAGGTGAATATGCACGAAATGATTACGAGTATAAAGCAAAATATCGTGCAAAAAATGTAATCAAAACAGGAAATAATTTGAGTCCCAAAACACCTTTTGGTGATTACAATGTACAATCGAACGCTAATTTAGATTTAGAGGCAGGAGAAAGCATAGAATTTAAACCTGGAACACACATAAAGCAAGGAGCAAAAGTACATGCTTATATTTGGCTTAATTACTGCGAGCCAAGTGGTATTGCTAAAAAGCCAAGAGATGTTTTAAAACAATATCATTTTCTTTCGGATGAAAAAACCACCACTGAAAATGACTCGATTACCGAAAAATTTGCTCAAAATTCAATTTACCCCAATCCAAATGATGGAACATTTACAGTAAATTGTAAAGAATTAGCGTTTTTGAAATATCAACTAAGTTTTTTAGGACACATACCAATCTGAACTTTTCTTAGCTCTTGAATAATAATTGTTCAAATGAAACTATTCTTTTATCAACTGAATTGTTTCAGAATTTTCATTTGTTTCAAATCGTAGAAAATACATTCCACTTGCTCCGTTTATAGTCAATTCCAATAAAGGCGAATCAATTTTTTCAAAAGATTGAATAATTTTCCCTTGAATATCTGTTACTGAAATTTTTGTAAAATTATTTTCATCGCCCAAATTGATTGAAAATTTACCATTACTTGGATTTGGAGTAATTTTTACGTTTTCAAGGATGTTTGAACCGACACTTGCTTGAGATTCATTTGCAGTAATGCACTCACTTGGATTTGTCTCATAACCATAAGTCCACAAATCAAAAAATCCTTGATAATAACTTGTTGATCTTAATTGAATGTATCCGCAGCGAGAAACACCATTAATCTTGAAAGTGAAACCAACAAACTTAAAGGTTCCCTCAGGGAAATAAAGACTTTTTACATAAGCGCTATCTTTGTATGTGTTCACACCAAGTGGAGTTCCAGCATTGTATCCGATTAATTCATTTCCTCCATCTGTTTCAAATTTTGTTCCAGCAAGACCAATAAACTTAAGGGCATAATAGGAGTTTGCTGCTGGGATAAATTCTACTTTTACTTTAAAATCAAATTGTCCATTGTTATCTAAATCATAAATTGCTTGACTCACAGATGAGGAAAAACTGCTAGGATTCATATTCCCAGTAACAACTTGTGCAGAACTTATTAGACTCGTAAAACAAAAGCTTAATATAAATCCGCTAATTGCGAAAAATCGTTTTGTAGTATTTTTTTTCATGCTTATTTTGGTTAAATTTTGAAAGCAAATGTATGAAAAATTGTAGATTTTGCCAAATTCAGTTTACAACTATTAGAATTATAAATCTTATCAAAAATTCGTTGTTGATTGTAACTTTTTGTGCAAATTGAATTATTGCATAGAATGTCTTAATTTTACTGCATGAATAAAATTTTTACTTTTTTCGTTTTACTTTTTCATTTTCTAAGTTTTGGTCAGGATCAAATTTCCCTAACTCCAGAGGAAAAAGCCTACTTATATCATATTGTCAAGAAAAGTCCGATTTTGGATACAAATATTGGACGTTATTTTGAATATCGAGGACCAATTATTCGTTTTCCAAATAAGGATATTAATTTCGATTCCATTGAATTGGTGATCATGAATAGCCCTGAAAAATTGTACATCAGAACGAGTGAAATTGCAAAATCTCCCAAAGGAATCATTGCTGAAGCAACAAATAAAATTGCTTTGTGGGAGTTAAATAAGGTCTTACTTGCAAAACGACAAGGCGAAAAAGAACTTCAAAATTACTTGAGTCAGTACATGCGTTTTGAAAACATTTTGTTACCCTTATTGCCACCTGCGGCATTTAAAGAAACATCAGAAGGTAAAGTTCCACATCCTAAATTAGATCAATTGTTAAATCCAAGTTTGAGTTTTAACGATAAAAAACAACTTCTTTCAACTTTTCATTTTTTGGATTTAACAGATCAAAATTTGACCTACAAAGCCTTCAATGATGCAGTAAATAAGTACGTTGAAATGCGTGCTTTAGAATTTTACCGTCTTTTAGGTGGAGAAGCCTTACAATACAACAATGTGCTTGTAGCAGCTGGAGATGGCAGTAGTACCGCAGGTTTATTGGAAGAGCGTGAAAAAGACGAAAAAGGACGATGGAACAAAGGTTTACCAAAAGCTGTTGGATTGTTTCCGTATCAAATAGTCATAAAAAAGGGGGATAAAAACGAAAAAGATGCCATAAAACCGCAAAAATTTGCCACTTTGGATTTTTCGACACCAGGAAATAATCGGATGACTACTATTCATGCGGATGTTTGGGGCTACAATGCTGAAAAACAAACGACTGTTGTGATCGAAAAAAATGGATTGTCATATCATTTATTTGGCTCAGGTGAAACCCGTTTTTTAGCACCAGATTCTACTTTTTCATCTGGAGCAACATTTCAAAGTTTAATCAATGACCTTGAATTTAAACGCATTGCTAAATTAGATGAAATGATTCACGGTAAAAAAGGGTTTGACTATTGGATCGATTACAACATCAAAAAGCGTGATGAAACGGAATTGAAAATTGAGAAGAAAGAAAAAGCATATTCCGATATGGGATATTCTCCAATTACTACTTCTGATAAGGCCTCCAGAAAGGTTAAAAAACATAAAAAGAAACATTATAAAAAAGGTGGAGGACCAGTGAATTATCAGCCAACAACTTCCTCTGGTAAATCAAAAAGAAAAAAAACGCAGCAAGAAATTGTTGATTTGTACAACTTGTATGAGGGCTACAAACGAAAAATTGAAGAATTAAAAATTCAAAAACAAGAAGTAATTGATAAACGCGCTTTGTATCAGCAGCGATTGGATTATTACAAACAATTGATGGGTTACAAGTGGGCAACTTTCACTGAAAAGGACGGTTTGTACACCTTTCAAGATTCTTCCACCTTTGATTTATACACGCAAGAATTCACCTTTCCTCCGACGAAAGAAAAAGAACCATTTGAAGTCCGCTTATTGGCAATTCCGGATGATTGTTTGTCTGAATTAGCTGATGAAGTGATGATGCACGTGAGTGTAATTGATGCCAAACCAAATTTTGATGCCCGCTTACAACTTGAATTACAAGACGTTTTCGCTTCAGATAAATGGGATTTAAGTGGTAATTTATTGGGAGAAAAAGACAGTTTGGCGGTTCGACAATTTTTTGAAGCATTGCAACTTAAAGACAAAAAGTTGGAAATCATTGTTCGCGGTCAAGGAGTTGGAGTTTGGGACGGTGTGCGCACGGTGAAGCAACGAGATCCAGAAGCACAAGAATTAAGTTCTTATCCAACATCAAAAATGGACTCTAACTTTGTTCGTTTGAGAAAATCGGAAGTATTCATCAATTTGAGCCGAGATATTTTGGTGGAAATAAATTCGTACACGGATCCTGTTTCCAGTAATATTTCAGTATCTAATGAGGAGATTTTGAAAAAAATGACTGATTATAAACTGAGTAAAAATCAGGTATTAAGTGCTTATCGTTCCGCAACGATTTTATTCAAATTAAAGGAAGAATTAAATGTCTTGGCAGGAAAATACTTTAGTAGAGAAGATGCAAAAAATATCATTGACCGATTAAACAAAAAAATTGCATCCACAAAGATTGTAGTTGGTTCAACATCAATTGCCTTGGAGGAGTTTAAGTGAGATTTGGGGAGAATATAACACGAGCATTTGCAAATCTGTGGTTTTTTAGCAGTAAATAAACTATTGAGGGAGTAAGAAAAAGAAAGAAAATTATGAAACCGCCTATTTATATTTCTTGTTTTAGTGGTGAAAATAATAAAGTAGGTTTTTTAAAACGAAGACACAAAGAATAGACGAGGATCACAAAAAGATTTATGTTCTTGAACTTAAATTTCTGCAGGACTATGGCTATCCCAAAAAAAAGCAAAGTATTTGAACAGAAAGGAAGGCCATACTTATCTTTCTATTCTTAGTGGTAAAAGAAAAAAAATACTGAGAGACTAAGAAACAGAAATAAATAAACCCAAGCCCTTACTTTTCCTCAACAATATCCTTGTACTTGATTATTTCAAGTTTTCGAGCTTGATTTTCAATAATCAATTTATTTTCTTTCATGGCTTTTATTATTCCTAAACTTTTAATTTCAATATTATCAATAAAATGAATTAAGGATATTGTGTCATTTATTTTGTAGCCATTGTAATTATTTTTCTTATTATAAATTTTTTCAGATGTGACTAGTTTTGTCTTTATTTCCTTATTTTCATTTAAGTAAGATATTCTATATTTATCTTTCTTTTCAAATGAAATTATATGTCCGACTTCTAGGTTTTTCGTGATTATTGAATCACCAATTTGATGAAGACGTACTTTTTCCGGCTTTTCAGAGGTGGCAATTTTTGATAAATAAATTTCAGAGAACATTTTTTCAGGATGAGTATCAACGTGTCTTATAACATCAGCACTCATGGTGATTTTTAATTTTGAGAATATAAAAAAGTAAGATTTTTTGAAATCCAAAACGAAATTTACGTATTCTTCATCATTTTTTAAAGGCCTGCTTAAATATAAATTTGTCTTGGCTTTCAAAATCATTGCATCCTTTTTCATTCCACCTAAACCAAATAATTTTTTTGATTGAGAAACACCAATTGCCAAATCTTCAAAAACTACATTTTTCCCCATGCTGGTTGTACTTACACTCCCATGATGGACAGCAATACAACTAGTTAAAGCACTAAAAATTAGGGAATAAAAAAATAGTTTTGTCATATATTATTTTGAAGTTTTTTACATCTATTCATCCATTAGCTATTCATCTAATCAGCTAATGAAAGCATCAATTACATTCCCATCACTAACAAATCAATATTTTTGAATTTTAGGTTAAATACTTTCCCCAATACTTCACTGGTTAAGGTTCCTTTGTACATATAAACGCCGCTTCTAAAACCTAAATCACTTTTTATTAGCTCTTTGCATCCGCCGTAATCGCCCATTTGTAGTAGGATAGGGGAGAAAATGTTAGATAGCGCGAATGATGCTGTGCGTGATACTCGTGATGCTATGTTTGGAACACAATAATGAATCACGTCATGTTTCACAAAAGTTGGGTTATTATGATTGGTAATATGTGAAGTTTCAAAACATCCACCTTGATCAATACTAACGTCAACCACAACCGATCCAGATTTCATTTCTTGAATCATTTCTTCCGTAACTACACATGGAGTTCGACCTAGTGGTGCACGCAAGGCTCCGATGACAACATCTGCACGCATAATGGCTTTTGCCAATACTTTTGGTTGGATTACAGATGTATAAACGCGTCTTCCAATATCGTTTTGAAGCCTTCTTAATCGGGATAATGAGCTGTCAAATACTTTTACAGAAGCACCCAATCCTAAAGCAGCACGAACTGCATATTCTCCAACTGTTCCAGCGCCAATAATTACCACTTCAGTAGGTTGAATTCCAGCAATTCCACCCAACATAATTCCTTTTCCAGATTGATAAGATGACAATAATTCACCGGCAATCAAAATGGATGTTGTTCCTGCAATTTCTCCCATTGAACGTACAATCGGATAAACACCAGCATCATCTTGAATGTAATCCCAAGCAACGGCTGTTATTTTTTTCTGCATCAATTTTTGCAAAATGACTTTTGGTTGAGCTGATAGTTGTAAGGCGGAAATTAAGGTTTGTCCACCTGTCATCATTTCAATTTCTTCTTCTGAAGGAGGCGCGACTTTAAAAATGATGTCGCACTTAAAAATTTCTTTTACATCGTAACAAATTTCTGCTCCAGCTTCGCTGTATTCATTGTCAGAAAAATTTGAATTTACACCACTTTGAGTTTCAATCATCACTCGGTGACCATTTGAAACTAGCAATGATACTGCCTCTGGCACCAAAGCAACTCGCTTTTCTTGAAATGAGGTTTCTTTCGGAATTCCAATGTGTAAACTTCCTTTTTTGCGCTGAATTTCAAGCATTTCCTCTTGAGGCATCAAACTTCCTTCTTTAATAAGTTGCTTTAAAATGTTTGGATCAGTAATCATTTTATGTTATTTTGCGTTCTTATTGCGAAAATAAGCAGATAAAATGAGATAAACAATAAAAGTTGTATATTCTTTTTCGTTTTAACGTAAGCGCAGTAATTGATTTTGGTCATTGTATTGAGAAATAAAAGTCATTTATTGGATAGATTAATTTTCGTGGTTATCCCAAAATATATTGATGAAGAAATAAATTTAACTGAAGTTATCTAGTACAAGCAAAAATCATATATTATTTGAGTTTCAAAAAAGACATTTTTTCTTTTATGGATAAATATTGTGGGGGTGGTGGTGAAAAAAATAAAAATTTTCAATAAAATTTTCAAAAATGACATATAAAATTTGGAGATACCCCCTAAAATTTCATACCTTTGCTCAAAATTTTATAAAAATCTTCAAAATATGGCTACAAAAAGATTACAAGCGTATCAAGATGTGTTAAATCGTACACCAAAACACATGGACTACGAAGGAAAAGTTTCTGAATTATTTGCTAAAAATGTATTTCATGCAGATGTAATGCGTGAATACCTTCCAAGTGATGCTTATAAATCAATGATTGAATCCATTAATAATGGAACAAGATTGGATCGTAAAATGGCTGATCAAGTTGCTTCGGCAATGAAAGATTGGGCAATCACGAAAGGTGCCACACATTATACGCATTGGTTTCAGCCATTAACAGGAACTACAGCCGAAAAACACGATGCTTTTTTCAAACCAGTTGGTCCTGGAAAAGCAATTGAGCGTTTTGATGGAGATTTATTAGTGCAACAAGAACCAGATGCTTCTTCTTTCCCAAATGGAGGAATTAGAAATACTTTCGAAGCACGTGGATATACTGCTTGGGATCCTTCTTCTCCTGCTTTTGTAATCGGAAAAACTTTATGTATTCCAACAATTTTCATTTCATACACAGGTGAATCTTTGGATTACAAAATGCCTTTATTGAAAGCTTTACACGCTGTAGATCAAGCGGCGGTTGAGGTTTGTCAGTATTTTGATAAAAACGTAACAAAAGTAAACGCAACTTTAGGTTGGGAACAAGAATATTTTTTAGTTGATCAGGCTTTATTTAATGCTCGTCCAGATTTAATGATGACAGGAAGAGCACTTTTTGGTCACGCTGCGGCAAAAGGTCAACAATTGGAAGACCATTATTTTGGTTCAATTCCAGAGAGAGTTACAGCTTTCATGCGTGAGTACGAAAACGAAGCCATTGCTTTAGGGATTCCAGTAACTACGCGTCACAATGAGGTTGCTCCAAATCAATTTGAATGTGCTCCAATTTTTGAAGAGTGTAATTTGGCCAACGATCACAACTTATTGTTGATGGATGTAATGGAAAAAATTGCTCGTAAACACGATTTCAGAGTATTGTTCCACGAAAAACCATTTGCTGGCGTAAACGGTTCTGGGAAACACAATAACTGGTCTTTGAGCACTAATACGGGCGTTAACTTATTAGCTCCAGGGAAAAACCCAAAAACAAATTTACAATTCTTGACTTTCTTTGTGAATACAATCAAAGCCATTCACGATAACGCTGGAATTTTAAGAGCATGTATTGCTTCTGCAGGAAATGATCACAGATTGGGTGCAAACGAAGCTCCTCCAGCAATTATTTCAACGTTCATTGGTTCTCAATTATCTGCTTTATTAGATGATATTGAGAAAAATGTAAAAGCTGGAAAAATGACTCCAGAAGATAAAACAGAATTGAAATTGAACATCGGTAAAATCCCACAAATTATGTTGGATAATACAGATAGAAATAGAACTTCACCATTTGCTTTTACAGGAAATAAATTTGAGTTCCGTGCTGTTGGTTCTTCTGCAAACTGTTCACATGCAATGATTGTGTTGAATACGATTATGGCGAATCAGTTGAATATCTTCAAAAAAGCGGTTGACAAACGAATTGACAAAGGTGAAAGTAAAGATGAAGCAATTTTGAAAGAATTGCAACAAATAATCAAAGACTCTAAGAAAATCCGTTTTGAAGGGAATGGTTACGGCGACGAATGGGTGAAAGAAGCTGAAAAAAGAGGATTGGAAAACCTAAAAGATACGCCAAGAGCATTAAAAGTTTGGTCTGATAAAAAAGTAGCAAAATTATTTGATGATTTGAATATCTTATCACCAAGAGAATTGCATGCTCGTCAAGAAATTGAGTTCGAAAATTACATTTTGAAATTACAAATTGAAGCGCGATTAATTAATGATATTTCTCAAAGTCATATTTTACCGGCAGTGGTAACTTACCAAAACCGTTTGATTCAAAATGCTCAAGGTTTGATTTCTGTTTTAGGTGAAAAAGGAGGGAAGGCTGCTGCAAAATCTCAAATCGAATTAATAGAAGAAATATCTGAGCACTTGAATGGCTTGAAATCAAAATGTGATGCCATGTTAGAAGCTCGAAAAGTAGCAAACGATATTGAAGATGTAGAAAAAAGAGCCTTGGCATATTGCGATACTGTAAAAGTATATTTCGAAGAAATTCGTTACCATGCTGATAAATTAGAGTTATTAGTAGACGATGAATTATGGCCATTGCCGAAGTTCAGAGAAATGTTATTTACAAGATAATCACAATGTAACTGAGCGACTTTTGCTGAGCTTTAGGAAATAAATAAATGAATCCATATTATGGGATTAAATCAAAAGGTCGAATGAAAGTTCGGCCTTTTTTTTAAAAAATAATTGCTAATTTAATTTGTTTTATTACTTTACTTTACTTTACTTTACTTTACAACAAATTTTAAAAAATTATGAAAAAAAAATTATTATTTCTCCTCTTTAATCTCGTTCAAATATTTGCTGGTTTTTCTCAGGTTGTTTATTTAAATGATCAATTTAATACCAAAAAGAATGAAAGTGTTCTACCTCGACAAGAGCTTTTGAATGACATACTTCTACCATCAGAAATTAGTAAAGGCAATTACATTTATATTGAAAATTATTTCAGTATTGACTCAAATAAAATGGTTTTACAATGCATGAGGAACGGAGAGCAATCTAAATTCTTTTTTAGTGTTGTTGAAAAAGTAGACAATGAATATAAGGCAACTTCTTATTTTATGAATAGATTTTATTCAATTGGAACAAGAGACTTTATTGAGATTGACAACAAAATACATCGTTTTAGAGTTGAAAATAAAAAAGGCCAATTATTATTTTTTGCTGATGAATTACTTGACAACAAAATTGCAGAAAGTAAAAACTCATTTTATATCGAGCCAAGCAATCAAGGTGCGATGGCAATACAGTTTTTAGTAAAAATGAAAAACTATTCGGAATTTATAATTCAAAAGAAAATGGCAAGGAGAAAATAAATATTTTAACTTTTTCAAATAATACCTTAGAGTTATTAAATAAGCAGGAGATTATAATCAAAGGAGGAGCCTTCTTCCAATTCAACGCAAGTAAGAATGGTGAAAGTCTTAATCTATATACTGAGGTTTTTGAAGGGTCAAAAAATAAAGCCACCGTTTACAAAATTGATTCTGAGGGTAATTTTTCACAAATTGGTGAGGAAATTATTTTAGAAGATGGTCTAACAAATAGGGTTTATTTTTACAAAAATAATGGAAAACTATGTTTATTAAGGTACTCAGTTAAACCTGATGAATCTTTGCAATCTTCCATTTTTGATGTAGATAAATCATTTGAGTTAATAAATACGACAAATATACCTGTAGAAACAATTTACAAAGGTTACTTTGAAAAATCCTTCAAGGAAGTTAACACCAAGGTTTTTCAAATGTATCCTTTTGGATTTCATGAAATTTTGCATGACGAAAAGAATAATACCTATGTAGTTGAATATAGAATTAGGAGAGAAGGGATGATTTATGCTGTTTGTGATATGTTTGTCACGAAAATAAATTCAAAAGAGGAGCTTGTTTTTTCTACATCTGTAAAAAGAAGTCTAAGATCAGCTGGACACGGGGAAATCTGTCCAAAATTCACAATTACTGATGATGAAATTTCATTTGAAGATATCGAACTTGGAAAATTATTTGAAAATGGAGTTTACAAGGAAAACTATACCTTTTCTCAATTTTGGGCTATTAAAAAAGATGTTGAAAAAATAAAGGTAAGCATTAATCAAGCAACTGGAGAAGTAAGTAGAACAATTTTAGATTAATATTATTAATAACCTCCATTTTTGAATCTTTTCTGTCGTTGAAGAAGTTAAAAATATTGTTTCGCTTAGTATTATTGTATCCCAAGTATAAAATATTAAAAGTAGCAAACGACATCGAAGATGTAGAAAAAAGAGCCTTGGCTTATTGCGATACTGTAAAAGTATATTTCGAAGAAATTCGTTACCATGCTGATAAAT
>CAZHLZ010000048.1:1834-3855 GCA_964532475.1 uncultured Chitinophaga sp. | reverse complement strand
GACGATGAATTATGGCCATTGCCGAAGTTCAGAGAAATGTTATTTACAAGATAATTTCATTTATCAGCACTTTTTCTGATTAATTCTAAGTCAGAAGTTAAATTGATAAATAAATATAAAATTTTACAAGTCAGAAGCATCGGGGTTTTCTCGGTGCTTTTTTTGTTAGGACAATAAATGTAACAAATTCATTTTTCTGCATTATATAGGCAAGTATATAATAGTTTTAACGATAATTAACTAGTAAAATAGTTCTATCAAAATTTAAAATTCTACTTTTACAACTTTTAAAATTGACGAATGAAAAAAATTTCAACTCTTCTACTTGGATCTATGTTGACTTTCCAAGTGTTTGCTCAAGGCACTTCTACTGCTCCAACTACTTTATCTGTTTTTTTAGATTGTTCGAATGGAGGCGATTGTTACCTCGATTTTATCCGGCAAGAATTAAATATCCTTGATTTTGTAAGAGATAGAACGGATGCCGATGTGCAAGTTTTGATGATGAATCAATGGAATAACAATGGAGGAGTAATGAGTAACATGATTTTGATCGGAAGAAATAAATATGAGGTACATTCGGATACTTTGAGTTATTTTATCGACCCAAATTTAACGGAAGACGACAAACGAAAATTATTCGCAAAAAATTTAAAAGTTGCTTTATTTCCCTTTCTTAAACAAACAGAAATAGGGAAAGCTATTGAAATTAATTTCCCTAAAAAAGAAGAAGTTGCGACTGATTCGATTGTCAAGGATCCATGGAATTATTGGGTTTTCCAATTGGGGATGAACGGTTCGACGGATGGAAATGAAAATTACTTAAATATGTATGGTTCAGGATATGTTTCTATTAATCGAGAAACAGAAAAATCAAGAACAGGTTTTTATGTGAATGCTTACTTATCTCGCCAAGAATATAAGGATGGCGAGGATGTTTATTCTTATGATTTTCAAAGTTATTATGCAGAGGCAAATCATTCTGCAAAATTGAACGAACATTTTGCAGCCGGAATTTCAAGTTATTACAGCAATTCCATTTTTGGTAATTACAAAGCAAAGGTTTCCTTACAACCTCGAGTTGAATATAGTATTTTTCCTTACAAAGATTTTAATACAAGACGCCTTATTCTGGGACTTGATATCGGTCCACAATACATGAATTACATTGACACAACCATTTATTTGAAAACGGAAGAATTGCTTATGCAGCAAAGTGTTTCACTTATTTCATCCTTCACAAAACCATGGGGAAGTATAAATTTAGGGGCGTTTTGGAGCAACTATTTCCATGATTTTAGTAAAAATCAATTTAGTTTAAATGGGGCAATTTCAATGCGTCTTTTCAAAGGTCTTAACTTCGCTATTTGGGGTAATTATGCCTTCGTTCGTGATCAAATTAACATTCGAAAAGGTGATATTTCAGTCGATCAACTCTTAGTGAAGAATAAAGAATTACTCTCAAGTTATAATTTTAATTTAGGAATGGGAATTTCTTATCGTTTCGGAAGTAAAAATAATAACCAAGTTTTTCCTAGTTTTAAAGGTTTAAGTTACAATATCAATTATTGAACCTTTCCCTATTTTCCAATTAGTAAAGCATACCACGCTTTCAAGCATTTCGTGAAATAGGTGAAATACGTGGCAAAATCCTATCTCATTTTTCCGCATACAAACATAAGCACCTGATTTCATTATCAATTTGATTTAACTATTGAAACACTTCGTGAAATTCGTTCAATTCGTGGCAAAATTTCAAGTCATTTTTCCGTATACAAACATAAGCACCTAATTTCATTATCAATTTGATTTAACTTTTAAAACATTTCGTGAAATTCGTGCAATTTGTGGCGTAAACTTGTACAAAACTCCGTGCAATTCGTTGTGCAAACTTTTGCAACATTTTGTGAAATAGGTGAAATTCGTGGTTTAAAATTTTGAAACACTTCGTGAAATACGTGGAATCCGTGGCAAAATTCTATATCATTTTTCCGCATACAAACATAAGCACCTGATTTCAT
>CAZHLZ010000048.1:0-1734 GCA_964532475.1 uncultured Chitinophaga sp. | reverse complement strand
TCGTGGCTTAAAATTTTGAAACACTTCGTGAAATAGGTGAAATACGTGGCAAAATCCTATCTCATTTTTCCGCATACAAACATAAGCACCTGATTTCATTATCAATTTGATTTAACTTTTAAAACATTTCGTGAAATTCGTGGTTTAAAATTTTGAAACACTTCGTGAAATACGTGGAATCCGTGGCAAAATTCTATATCATTTTTCCGCAAACAAACATAAGCACCTGATTTCATTGTCAATTTGATTTAACTATTGAAAAAATTCGTGAAATTCATTCAATTCGTGCCAAAATTCCATGTCATTTTTCCGCAAACAAACATAACCAACTAATTTCATTGTCAATTTGAATTAACTTTTCAAACATTTCGTGAAATTCGTGTAATTCGTGGCGTAAACTTATACAAAACTCCGTGCAATTCGTTGTGTAAACTTTTGCAACATTTTGTGAAATAGGTGAAATACGTGGCTTAAAATTTTGAAACACTTCGTGAAATTCGTGAAATTCGTGGCAAAATCCTATGTCATTTTTTCGCATACAAACACCTAAACAAAATAATTTCATTGTCAATTTGATTTAACTATTGAAACAATTCGTGTAATTAGTGAAATTCGTGCCAAAATTCCAAGTCATTTTTCCGTATACAAACATAAGCACCTGATTTCATTGTCAATTTGATTTAACTTTTCAAACATTTCGTGAAATTCGTGCAATTTGTGGCTTAAAATTTTGAAAAACTTCGTGCAAATCGAGGGGTAAACTTTTGAAATATTTGTGCAATTCGTGCAATACATGGTAAAAAATCTTTCATAAATCTTCTATAAAAAAAATAAAATTGAAGCATAAAATGGGAGTGCCTGTTACAAAATCTAACTATCTTTGTTTTATGAAAACACTTTTGTCCATCTTTTTTATTTTCCTCTTTTTTTGGAATTTCTCGCAATGCCCTATAATTCCAACGCCTAGTACTTATGTGGAGACCAATGGAGAATTTGAAATTGGAATTGCATTAACTATTGATTTTAGAAATAATTTATCAGAAAATTTAAAAAAACATTTAACCCAAGGATTAAGAGAACAGATTCCTACTAATATTATAGTACATGAAAGTAAATTTCCAGATCTAATTTTGGAACAAGTTAACTCTTTTGAAAATCAAAATTCCTATCAAATAAAAGTTACATCAAAACAAATTACGATCTCCTACACTTCCGAAGCATCCTGTTTTTATGCTATAAATTCATTTCTTCAACTAATTTATCAGAAAGATGGTAAAAACTACATCAAAAACTGCGAAATTACAGACTCTCCAAAATTTGAATGGCGTGGTTTACATTTAGATGTGAGCAGACATTTTTTCACCATTGACGAAGTGAAGCGCTACATCGATTTAATGGCTTTTTACAAATTCAACACCTTTCATTGGCATTTAACCGATGATCAAGGCTGGCGAATTGAAATCAAAAAGTTTCCAAAATTAACTGAAATAGGAGCATGGAGAGATTCAACCGTAAACAAACATTACACCACCACCCCAAGAACATATACCGTTGAAAAATACGGCGGATTTTACACCCAAGAACAAATCAAAGATATCGTAAAATATGCGCAAGATCGCTACGTGACAATTGTCCCAGAAATTGAAATGCCTGGTCACGCAAGAGCAGCTTTGGCAGCATATCCAGAATATTCTTGCACTGGCGAAAAACAATCTGTCCCAGGCTTATGGGGTG
>CAZHLZ010000047.1:0-14504 GCA_964532475.1 uncultured Chitinophaga sp. | reverse complement strand
TCACAAATGAAAACGGTACTTGGTTTGAATTTTATATCTATTCCAACAAAAAACAAACGAAGGGAACAATTTATGTGTTCGACAAAGATTTAAAATTAATAAATTCAAAAAAATCAGTTTTCAAACATGCTGATTATGATAAAATAAACAAATAATAACCATGAAAAGAATCTTAATTTTTATTTTCATTTGTGCATCAGCAAGCACATTTGCACAAAAGAAACAATTAACTTTAAAAGAAGCTGTTACTCAACAGTATCGAGCTTTTGCACCAGAACAAATGACTATGTTTCAGTGGATTCCAAACACGAATGAATTCACCTATTTGGAAGCTTACACGGTTTTGAAAAAAGGAAATGTAAAAACTGACAAAACAGAAGTTTTGCTAACAATTGCAGAATTGAATACAGCACTTGGAAGTAAACTAGCTTGGTTTTCAGGATTTGAATGGAAAAATCAAGATGTTTTTTACGTGAATGATGGAACCCATTTTTATAGTTATGATGTTAAAAAGAAATTAGGAAGAACCATTTTAGAAACATCAGATAATGCTGAAAATCAAAGTTTTCACAATGTAACTGAAAATCTTGCCTATACAATTGAAAACAACCTACAAGTTCGTACTTCTGATGGCAAAACGATTGAAATCACTAAAAATCAAGACCCAAACATTGTTTCAGGACAAACGTATGCACGCAGTGAATTTGGTATTACAAACGGGATTTTTTGGTCGCCAAATGGAAATTTTCTAGCCTTCGCACAAAAAGATGAAACTGCTGTTCACAATTATCCTTTGCTGGACATCACTGAAACACCAGGGAAATTGAAAAGCATCAAATATCCAATGGCTGGACAAGAATCAGAGCGACCAAAAATTGGAATCTTTAATTTTAAGACAAAATATACAGCATTTATTTCACCACGAGGAAAAGACGATAGTTATTTAACCAATGTTGTATGGACTCCAGACGAGAAATTTTTATTAATCGCTGAAGTAAATCGTGAGCAAAATCACATGTGGTTGAACTTATACAATGCTGAGTCAGGAAATTTTGTGAAGACACTTTTTGAAGAAAAAAATGACAAGTGGATTGAGCCAGAACATCCAGCTTTTTTCCCTTCAGATGCTTCCTCTAATTTTGTTTGGATCAGTGAAAGAGATGGATTCAATAACTTGTATTATTATGACATTGACGGGAAACTAATAAAACAACTTACGTCAAATAAATTTGTAACAAAAGAAATTGTAACTTCCATCAATAAAGGAAAAGAAATAATTTTTGCTGCAACAGGAGAAAACCCAACAAACAACTTGTATTATGCAGTGAGTTTAGATGGTAAACAACGTTTATTAAGTAAAAATGAAGGAACGCATCACATTCAAATATCTTCTGATGGAAAATTTATTTTTGATGAGTTTTCTAGTCATGATATTCCTTCAAAATCGTTATTAATAGATGCTAACGGAGTTGAAAAAAGAACATTATTAACTTCTGAAAACAAATTAAAAGATTACGCAATTGGAAGCACGGAAATCAAAGTAATTAAAGGAAAAGATGGTTCTGATTTATACACACGACTTATTAAACCAAGTAATTTTGACCCTTCAAAAAAATATCCTGTTATGGTTTATGTTTATGGAGGACCGCATGCGCAAATGATTACTAACTCTTGGTTAGATGGAGCAAATTTATGGATGCATTGGATGGCAGATCAAGGTTATTTAGTGTTTACTTTGGATAATCGTGGTTCGGGAGAACGAGGTTTTGCCTTTGAAAGTGGAATTCACCGTCAATTGGGAACTTTAGAAATGGAAGACCAAATGACAGGAATTGATTATTTAAAATCCTTGCCTTATGTCGATGCGAATCGTTTTGCTGTTCACGGATGGTCATTTGGTGGTTTCATGACCACAACTTTGATGCTGAAACAAGCAGAAACTTTTAAAGTTGGTGTTGCTGGTGGACCAGTTACAGATTGGAAATACTACGAAATCATGTATGGTGAGCGTTACATGGATCGTCCAGAAGAAAATCCTGAGGGCTACAAAAATGCAAGTTTGATGAATCATGCACAAAATTTAAAAGGAGATTTATTGTTAATTCATGGAACTTCCGACGATGTGGTAGTTGAGCAACACAATTTATCTTTGGTGAAAAAATTTGTTGAACTCGGAATTCAAATGGATTATTTTCCTTACCCGATGCACAAACACAATGTAAGTGGAAAAGATCGCGTTCATTTAATTGAAAAAGTGTTGAATTACATTATTGAGAATAACAAATGAAAATATTAATCACAGGTTCAAACGGTTTACTTGGACAAAAAATAGTAAAATTATGTCTGAAATATGGCATACAATTTTTGGCAACATCTAAGGGAGAAAATAGAAATCCAGATTGTCCGAGTTCGAATTATTTTGCCTTGGACATCACCAACAAATTAGAAATCAATGGTGTTTTTGAAGCTTTTTACCCAACTCACGTAATTCACACAGCTGCGATAACTAATGTTGATCAATGCGAAAATGACAAAGATTTATGCACTGACGTGAATATTAATGCGACAGGCTATTTATTTGATGTAACGCAACGATTTTTTGCACATTTCCAATTTATTTCCACCGATTTTGTATTTGACGGAGAAAAAGGAATGTACGAGGAAACTGACGAGGTAAACCCATTAAGTTTCTATGCAAAATCAAAAGTAGAAGCAGAGAATTTATTGTTAAAATCTGAGTACAAAAATTGGTCTATTTTGAGAACCATCATTGTTTTTGGCGAAGGAAACAATTTATCACGCTCAAATATAGTATTATGGGTAAAAGATTCCTTAAGCAAAGCTCAGAACATCAATGTTGTAAATGATCAATTCCGCACACCAACGTGGGCTGAAGATTTAGCTTGGGCTTGCTTACGCGTTTGTGAAAAATCAAAAACAGGTATTTACCATATCTCTGGAAAAGATTACAATTCGATGTTAGGTTTTGCTAGAGAAGTAGCCATATTCTATGAACTTGACGAATCATTAATAACAGAAATAAGTTCAGCAAGTTTGAATCAGCCAGCAAAAAGACCCCCAAATACAGGGTTTAATTTATCCAAAGCCGAAAAAGAATTGGGATATAAGCCAAAATCATTTTCAGAATGTTTGCGATTGATTCAAGGGTGAGGATGTAAAAGAATAGCTTTTTTGCATTCTTGTTTTATTTGCAAGGATTAAAATAAATTTATCACATCTTTGTAAATTTCACTGTTTCCTTTAAGTTGTCTGAGTTGATAACAATCAAATACAAGCCTGGATTTAAATTTATTAAATTCAATTCATGTCGAAAATTGCCTTTTTTTAATTCTTCATCGTGAATTGTTTCAATGAGTTTTCCGTTCATGTCAAACAAGGCTATTTCATAAATAGCTTTTTTTCGTACATAAAATTCAAAACTTGTTTGCTCCCTAGCAGGATTTGGGAAAATCTTTGCCTGAGACTTTTTTGCAAAATCATTTTCCGAAGTTAGTTCTTCGGTTGGAAGTAAATTTTCATTCAGAAATAATTGGTAATCATCATGGTATGAAATACCTCCAGCATAAATGTAGTTGTTTTTCTGGTCAAAATTCTCAATCGCAGTAATTTGTCCAAGTCCTATTGTGTCAAATTGCTCCCTTGACTCATCAGTTGGCTCTATGCTAATTTCGCCCATAGTTTCAGGTGGTGAAAATTGAATTTGACCAAGATTCATAGCTAGAGGTGGAGGCAAAGGACTTGATTTTTCAGACATTTTGGATTCCGAAATTAGTCGTGCCACAGAAGATTGAATTTCTTTTAAATTTTGTTCAACTTTTTTATTTTCGCAACTAAAAAGTGCCAAGCCAAAAACGATTAGCAAGGCAAAAAGTAATTGACTTTGAAAAGAATGTCTGTTTTGACGATTCAACCATTGATTAAATTCCTCGTTGAGCTCGATTTCTTGCTTAATGGTAATTCTTCCACAAACAGCTTGACCAGCAAGAGAAAGTAAGGTTTGTTTGATTTCTACACTTGATTTGTTGGTGAAATCATACACCTGACTAGCACATTTTTGACAAAAAGCTCCTTGTTCGTTTTTTGACATCTCGTTCCAATTTTCAGAACAAGGATTATTGATTCCAATGTTTTTCATGATCCTTACTTTTGATTAATACTTTATACACATGGATGCGTAATTCGTTCATTTTCCATAACTTGTACTTGTTTTTAGTAAATTTATGGCAAAAAAGAGTAACCTGTGTATTCGATTACTCAATGCAAATTACCATTAAGTAGATGAAAAGTATAATTGAACCGAGGGTAAGAGAAATTTTGAGTTTATTTGCTTGATTTTTATTTTAATACCTGTAAAGCATCTTCCAAATTTTTCACAAAATTGATGTGTTTCATTTTGTTACTTTCTGATATGAACTGCAAAATACTTTCTTTTGTGTAATTTGAAAATTCACCTACAATTGCCAGTTTCACTCTATAATTTGAAAATTTTTGCAAGATTTCGCCAGCCATTCCATTTTTTAGATCAAAAAAATCAGGAGTCAATTGATGTTCATAAAGGATGATTCGATCAAAATCTTGGTAATAAACATCCACGAGTAATTGAAAAGCATCTTCATTAGAATTGATTAGAATTTCGTTTGAATCAATTTCTGCAATGCGTGTATTTTCGAAAAGATGTGTTTTTATGGTCAGCATTTTTTAAATATTCACCAAAATCAGTAAGTAAGCATCGGGGTCAGCAAAACACAATCCATTTTCTTGCCAATACGGATTTTTTGCTTTTAAAATCTTGATCTTGTATTTTTCTAAATTCGATTTTATTCTTTCAAATTCAAGCTTATTGGTGGGATAAAAAACCAATAAATCGTCCTCGTCAAAAGTATGATTTACTTCTTCCTCAGTTTGAGTGAACTCCAAATGCCAGTCACAATTTTTCTTTCCTAAAAAAATGCCATCGTAAGCAGAGTGGTTTTTGAATTCGCCCAAAAGTTCTAATCCAAGAATGTTGATGTAAAATTTCTTCAGTTCTTCTAATTGATTTGTATGCCTTGCGTATCGAAATTTCATTCTGCAATTGTTTGATCCACAAACATCTCATGCAGAACACGACCTTTAGAAGTTGGGACTTCAAAATTCAAAATTTCACCAATAGTTTTGCTGATATCAATCATTTCGGCTTCGGTACTGATTTTAAAATCTTTTTTTATGTCTGGTCCAATTGCCAATAAGCTAATGTGTTTGCAACCTTCACATTTATCTCCGTGACTTTTAAAGCTATCTTTTCTCCCGTCCAAATGCCTTCCATGATCATTAGTAATCAGTAAGGTTGTTTTGTCCTTCATGGCTGGATTCTCTTGAATCATGTTCCAAAATTTGTAAGCATATTCGTCGCAATTTCGAATTCCTTGCTTGTATCCTTCCCAATTGTTTTGGTGCCCATTTACATCTACTTCCAATAGATTTATCAATGTCAGTTGTGGTGCACTTTTGGTAAAAACTTCAACTATTTTTTTCCAAGTAAATGAATCGCCAACATAATCTACTGCATTTCCATTTAGACCGCAATAAACGCTTGGAATATAGGAATTTTGCCATTTATTGTCCTTCGTATTTGCCAAAACATGCAATTTTCCCTTGCTAGAAATCACCCAAGCATCAGTTTTATCGGCATTCTTTGCTTTTAAAAAATACTGAAAAATAGATGGATTTTTTGGTAATTCTTTTCCGTTGTTTTTTAAATTTTGGTAAACTCCAGTTGTGATTGCGGCATGACCTGGATTGGTATGTGTAACTCCATTATTCTGAAAATTCGTGAACAAAGTTCCTTCTTTCACCAGTTCTTTTCCCATTCGCGGGATTAAAGTACAAGCCGTATCACCAAAAGTTTCAGAATAGCGTGGACCATCGATGACAAAAATAACTACGTATTTACTTTTGTAGTTTTTTGTCTCCAATTGTATATTCTCGCTATCATTTGTTTTTAATTCAAAACCTAGAATAATGCAAGTAAATAGGGAGATGCCAAATATAAAAAAGGCTTTATTGAACATATTTTTATTGATTTTCTATCTCAAAAATAATCAATAATTTTTTAATTCTACTTTTTAAATTTATTTAAACTTTCCGTACGTTGGTCTAGCCTTAGATTTTGTTTTATAACAAGTCAAATTTCCAGACAAATCCGCAATTAAAATTTCCAAAAATTTATCTCCATCCAAGTCTTCGATTAGTAAGCTTGCCTCAGCTCCAGCTGGAATTTTAAAATTCTCAATGAGTTCACCGTTTGTTTTTGAAATAAATACAAATCCATTTTCAGTTACACCAATTATTTGATCCGAATTTCTTGCCAAGACATCTGCAATTAAACTTGTAGCGCTAATTCTTCCATCAACAGGATTGGTTGTATATGTTACCTCATTTTTGATGTATTCTGGCAAGGTGTCGCCTGTTTTGTACAAAGATTTTTGACTAATATCAATTGCACCTTTTCCAATAATTAAAAAATTGTCTTTGCTAACGGAAGGGGATGAGAAGTTGTCATAACCAAAATTTACATATTTAAGAAGGGTTCCTTTTGCATCGTAGGATCTAAAGTCACCATAACAATCTAGAAATAGAAATTCAGTTTTGTTTCCATTTTTATAAATATTTGGTGAGGCATGAACTCCAGCACCAGTTTCATTCGCCCACAAGGTTTTCCCTGTTTTTCCGTCAATGGCCATGTTAAAATCTCCATAATGTGCCATCTTGAATCCAGCGGTAGCATCTGAATTTGGCATTCCTCGACCAGAAGTTAAGAAATCAAATACGCCATCGGCATTTATGTCAAATTTCAAAGCGGAACAATTTCCTGCATTAGAAGATAGGAATTCATTTTTCCAGATAAGTTCTCCATTTTTACCATCAAGCGCATAATAAAAGTCACCTTCAACACTGAAAAATACGTCTGCAATTTTGTCGCCATTTAAATCAGCCAGTTGTGGCACAGATTCAACGTCATAAGGCGTGTTAAACTTCCATAATTCTTGTTTTGTGGTCAAATCAAAACAGAAAAAATAATAATTATCCGTCCCGAAAAATAATTTTCCATCAGCAATTGCAACTCCATTCACATCGTTATCGCCCATAAATGGTAAGGTATAATGATGAAGGATTTTGCCACTTTTGGCATCAATTTCGTACACTCCATCCAAATCATCATTTTTAAAATTTCGATCTTCCCCATTCGAACCAATAAAAATTTTCCCGTTGTGAAAAACCATATTTGTTCGATAGGTAGTGACACCAATTTTTGCTTTCCATTTTTCTGGAAAAACTGATTTTAAATCTTTTTGCGCATGTAGATTAATTCCAAAAAAGGTAATTAATGCTACCATTAAATTAATTTTTACCATTGATCTTCTGTAAAACGTTCGTTATTTTCAACATAAATGTAATATTTTACTCCATTTTGGTAGCCAATCATCACTTCATCACGGTATTCCATGAAAGTTGCAAAATCATATTCACAAGGAACCAAAATTTTCCCAAATGCATCTACTGCTCCAAATTTACCGTTTTGACAAACGATTGAGTATAATAATCCCTCTAATTTCACCTTGTCAAAACTTAGGTTTTCTAAAAATTTGTTTGATGGCAATTGGTAAATATCATAAGATTCACCTTTTTTCACATATCCTTTGTCTCCATTAAAAAAGTCATACTCAACCAAGTTTAAAGTCTTGGCTTCCTCTTTCGTGACTGTTAAAGGAATGATGCAAATTTTATTATTTCTTCGTGCAGTGAAATAAGAACTATAAGAAGATTCATTGCCGTAAAAAACATTAATTTCTTCAAATTCGTGGTTTATTAGCAAATTTCCTTTTCTATCATGAATTCCGTATTTTTTGTCCAATTTAGAAATGTAGTAATCAGAGTAACCATCACCATAAGTTAAAGATTCAATTTCTTGATAAAGCGGTGGAATTATTTCCCCTGTTTTAACATCATAAAGTCCTACTTTTTTGCCATTGTAAACTTTAAACATCCAGACTCCTGTGCTGTAAATGTAGGGTGAAAAAGATGAATAATTCAAAGGAAGGACCGTGTCGCCAAAAAGGTTTATAACTCCCCATTTTTTATTTTTCCCTTGTGCCTTGAATAAACCTTTGAATTTATATTGCTCTAAATATCGATATTGAGGTTTTATTTCTTCGATTGGTTTTTCAGTCATAGAATTGAGGGGATAACCAAATAATCCATAATGTTTTTTTACCTTTTTTGGGAAAATTAAGTTCATGTCTGAGCTTATTGTTTTTCCATTTTCAAAAAGGGTATAACTTGAGCCCTGCATTTCATTGTAACTTTCCTCTGAAAAGTCTGGGTACATTTCTGTGCTTGCCAACTCTAAGTCGTTTACAGTAAATGTGTTGTAAAAAGTTATTTCGTATGAATAAATTGGTTTCACTTCGTTGCCATTCTCAATATTAATGGAACCATATTTTCCATTTAAAACTGTAGTTACAAATTGCACATCATTTGGTCGTTGATACATCGAATCATAAACAGGTGCAATGAGAACTCCATTTCCTGCCAACAGTCCAAATTTGTTTCCCTGTTTTAGAACCATAAACTCTGACTGGAATTGTTTGAAAGTTGAGATTGTGTATTCACCAATTTCATCGTATATATAATCTTCTGTCATAAATTCAGAGGCCATTTTAATATCATAATCTGAAGAAACGAATTTCATTTCATTATTTTCCAATCGATATAATTCAAATTTTTCATTTTGTTCAGGAGACATAAATTTGATGTAAACATTTGAACCATATATCTTGTAGGAACTCAAATATTTTAATTCTGTTCCAGTTTTCATACCTGTAGTGTAAAAACCTAACTGATTATTATGATCATAGAAATAAATTAATTTTGAATTGTAATTGTTGTCACTTACATATTCTCTTGCAATGTACAAATCTCCTTCCGCAGGAATCCAAGGTGAAATAACTTTTCCGTCATAAAGGTCATAGATTGCTCTTTCTTCCTTGTCACCATTCTTTCTAAAGACCATCAAAAATGGCTCGTTGACTTCAATCTCTTTGTACATGCGTTCGATATAAGGAATGCCATTCTCATCTAAAATTTCATTACCCATTTCATCAATAACATCTCCTTCGTAGTCACGAATCATTTCCCTAAATTTTTCTACTCGGTAAAGGGAATCAATTATTTGTAATTGTTCGTTTAAAATGTAGTAAGAATTTTCGTTTTTACCATAATACCAAGAATATGCATGTGAATTAAGTTCCTCACAATTTGTTTTTTTCAGGTTTAAATTGGCTTCAAGGAAAACTATTTTTTTATTTTGCACTAATTTTAAACTTTGAGGCATCACGTAATCACTGTAAAGATCAATTTTCTCTGCAATTCCATTAAAGACTTCGTTTGTAATAAGTGATCCATCTGTTTTTGCAAGGTAAATGGAGTCAATATCATCTGGATAAAACCTGATTGGGATATACATTTCGCCATTTTCATCCATTTTCATGCTTAAATCTTTCGTATGTAAGGCATAGATGATACTTGATTCACCTTCACTTGATTTGTAAGGATGAATATTTATTTCTTCTATTTTATCGTATTTTGGGGCAATAATAAAACCTTTTCCTACTTTAAAGACTCCCAATTTGTAATTTTTTTCTGCAATTACTGTAGATGAATAATTTACTATATTTGAGCTTTTAAGACGGGAACTCATGTCCTCAATTTGCAATTTGTTTTCGAAAAATAAATCCCAAAGTCCATTTGCTTTTTTAGCTGAAATCCAACCAGATTCATCGTGTATGCTATCATAGATGGCTGGTATGAAATGTAATTCTGATTTTGATAAAAAACCTTGTTTATTTCCATCAAAAAGCCAATAGGAATTATAGTCTTCTTTGATGCGTGAATAAATTGGTTCTAAAATAACTTTATACGAACTTTCACCAGTTAGTTCATTGATTTCAATTTGGATTAATCCTGTTTTTGTTCCAACATTTACGAATGCAAGACCATATTGAATGATTTGTCCTTTGTCGTAAATAGCTGGGATAAACCAGTTACCAAGTGTATCAATATACCCCCATTTTCCATTTTCCTTAACGAGGGCAAAATTTTCTGAAAAATCGGTTGCGTATTCAAATTTAGCTTGAATAAGTGTAGAACCATTTTTTTTAAACCCCCATTTGTTGTTTTCTTTAAAGGTTTTATAGATTGTTTTGTTCGATTCTCCTTCTTCTTGAGAATAAAGGAACCCCATATTTGAAAGGGTAAACAGTAAGAGTGTAAAAATGAATTTACTTTTCATTAGACTAAATATTAGCAATTATACTACGAAGATAAGTATAAAATTAATATCAGAAATAAGTAAAATTACGGATTCAATTTTTTGTTTTTGAAAATTGAACCTCGATTTAGTTTGTTCTTATAAATGCTATTATTGAGTTACTAACAGATTTTTATTTCAGGATTGATGTTTAGTAATTCAGCAATAAATTCCTCCTGATTTTCAGGCGATATCAAAATGTCCATTCCGTTTTTTGTAGAAATGATTATCCCTTTTGTCGATAAAGCTAATTTCCAGCCCATTACAAAAAAATGTTTTCCTTTTTTAATGGAAGTAATATCTGAAATTTGAACCTTTTTTTTGAAAAATGAGAATTTTATAATTAATTTTTCTTTCGAAATAGTATAATTTGTTTTTAAAATACTCAAGAGTAGAATGTACAATAAAACAAAAATCCAAAAAGACAACATTAATTTTTCTGGTTCAGTTTGAGAAATGTATAAAAATCCAAAAGAAAAAATAAATGGGAATAATGCAAGTGGGAGATAAATGATCCAATTTCTTTTTGCTAAATATGTTTTATTTTCCATCATTATTTTAATTTTTGTTTAGGATTTCTATTTTTGGATTAATTTTTAAAATTTCTGTAATAAATTCATCTTGGTTTTCGGGAGAAATTAATATTCCTTTGAAATCATTGGAATCGACTACAATTCCATTAGATGTAAGAGCAAATTTTCGTCCAAGAAACCAAATATGATTCCCCAAAGTAAAACGTTTTATTTCAGATATAGTAATTGTTTTTTTGAGAAGTGATTTTTGACAAATCAAAACTTCATCTTGAATGAAATAGTTTGTGTTTAATGTTGAAAGAAGCAAAATAATTGTAAGCACATAGAAATTAAGCATTATTGAATAAAAGTCGGGTAAAAATGAATAGACATAATACAAGGCAGCTGCAAAAATTACAGTCACATATACAAATAAAAGATACATGTATTTGCTTTTCCTAGATTTGTAACGTTTACCTTCCATTTATTAATTTATTTCAATCACTTCTTTTTTGGTGAAGAATTTTTTCTCTACATCAAAATCAATTCTGCCCAATTGTAATCCGGCCCATCCAACTTGATTTACCAAAGTGATTTTCCCTTCTTGGTTGATTACTTGCGTTGGTTTTTCTAAAAAAGTATGTGTATGTCCACCAATAATTAAATCGATTCCTTTTGTGTTTTTTGCTAGAACTAAGTCAGAAACTTTTTCGCCTAATTGCTCGTAACCTAGATGAGATAAACAAATTATAAGGTCACAATGTTCATCTTTTAGCTTTTCAACCATATCTTGAGCAATTTCTATTGGATTATTGTAAATAGTTTCTCCAAATAGTTTGTCAGGTACCAGGCCTTTTAATTCTACACCCAAACCAAAAACTCCAATTTTAAGTTTTCCTTTTTGAAAGATTTTATAAGCCTGAGTTTGTTGGTCTAAAACGGTGTTTTTGAAATCATAGTTAGAGCAAAGAAATGGGAAGTTTGCATGTTTTTTCGCTTTTAAAAATCCTTCCATACTTCCGTCGAAATCATGATTTCCCATTGTTGCAGCGTCATAGCCCATTTTTGTCATCACCTTCATCTCCAATTCTCCACCATAACGGTTGAAATAGGGTGTGCCTTGAAAAATATCTCCAGCATCCAGCAATAAAACGTGTTCTTCTTGCGCACGAATTTCTTTAATAATGTCAAATCTTCTCGAAACTCCACCTTGATTTGGGAATTTTGAATGATTTACGGGGAATGCTTCAATATTTGAATGAGTATCATTTGTGTGAAGAATGGTTAAACGACTTTTTTTACTGTTAACTTGGCTTAAAAGAGTAGGGGAGAATGCAAGAACACTCGATGAAATAACCGTTTTTTGTATGAAATCTCTTCTCTTCATCTTTATAAAATTATGCGTTTTTCTTGAATATCTTTCAAACTTGTATTTTTTATTTTTTCTAAGAAAACATCACGTAATAAGAAATTGGTTTGTACAATGCCAGAATTTGTTGTGAAAAAAGTTGCATTATCTCCACCATTCATTAAATAGTCATTCGTGATAACCCAAATTTCTTCCGTATTATTTTCAACAAGAACCTCATTTCCTTGTGCATCGATTATTTTATCCTTTTCGATTCTGAATCCTGAAATTGGGTGTCCACCACTTCTAATAATCCATTTTTGGATATCAAGAAATGCTTTTTTTTGCAATTTAACAGCTACTAAATAATTATCGAATGGTAGCAGTTTATAAACATCATTCAGCAAAACATCTCCTTTGTTGATACTTGCTCTCAAACCTCCCCAATTGATGACGCAAACCACATCTAAACCCGATTTTTTGATTTCATCAATTTGTTTGCCTTTTTCTAAAAATGCATCTGATACCAAACAACCTAAATTACCGTTATATCTTTCATTAATAAAGTCAACTTCTGCAAATGCAATTTTTTGATTCATCTCAATTTGCAATTCTTGTTTAAAAGGACTTACTAGAGAGTCAATTGAGTTTTGCTGAGTGCTTGCCTTGTTTAAAACGCTAATTTTTTGAGAACTTATTTTTTTGCTCAATGCAAAAGAGCAGGCTGTTACACCTGCTCCAATTTGCGTTAATAGTATTAGTTTTAGTAAGAATTTCATTATTCTATCACTAATTTTTTATAATTTGTTCCTATGGAAGTTTCTGTTTTAACAACATAAGTTCCAGTTTTAAAACCATTTGTTGAAATTGAAATAGCATCCTTGTTAATGTTTTTTGTCTCAGAAACCAATCTTCCTTGCATATCTAAAATTGAAACAGAAACTAAAGTTGCTCCTTTTACAGAGATAGAAGTGTAATCATTTGCTGGATTTGGGTAAACCTCGATTGATTTTTCCAACAATGATTCATTTAAACTTGCAGCTGGAGATTCAGTACATGGAGAGCTTAATGCAACTTTATTTAAGTTAGCAAAGTCAATGTAACAAACAAAGTCCATGCTATCAATAAATGGGTTTCTGTTTCCTTGTAAAGAATCCAAATAGTCATTTCTACCAATTTCTAAAGCACTTGGAGGAAAATTGTAATGCCATTCTCTTAAGATATCTTGATTTTGACCTTGTGCATCCGCTAATAAGTTATCTAATCCCCAGTTTCCTGAAACACCGTTGTAAGTAACCATCATGTAGAACATTGCTCTTGCAGCAGCACCTTTTTGTTCATCTCTTGGTTCGTAAACTGTTTGACCATTTGCGTCAGTTCCAATTTTACCATCACCAAAGGTGCTAGTTACATTTACTACTACCCCAAGTGGATTGTTACTTCTCACTGCATTAGCATTATCTTGGTGAGCTGGGTATAAATTGTGATAATCACTATATTCTTTTTGGTCTTCAAAATTTGCAGAAGCGACAGTCAACATCCATGATTGTGGAATAGAGTGTTCTCTTGAAATAACGGAGAAATCCATTGGTGGAGTATAAATATGTGGAAAAGATGTGTAAACACAGTTAACTACTTTTTGACCATTAGTTGTATCTCTTTCGTAGAAACCTTCAATAATTGTTCTTGAATAATCTCCGTAAAGCAAACGAGTGTGTGGACTAACTAATGCTGTTAAATCACTTACAAAACTAGGACTTGATGAATTTAAACCAGCATATTCTGTTGGACTCATCATTGTTGCTAGTGTAGTTACACTTCCTGTTAAAGGTGCACTTGTTAAGTAATTCACGAATGTACTTGGGCCATTGTAAGTAAATACTGCGAAATGATCTGTTGTACCAGCTAAAATATAATTCGGAATAAAAGACGAAGCAGAACCAATGTAAGCCACTTTAGAAGAACCAATTCCGTCTCCGATTGAGTAGGTAGTTCCATCTACAGGTAAATCTGTAACAGCAGAACCAGTTTTTCTTAAAACGATAACACCATCAGCATTGGATTGAGTCAAGTTTACAGTATATCTGTACGATTTAATATTCGTAAAATTCAAATTCGCCGCTTGTGTTGTTGGCTCAGTTGCTAATGTTCCACCAACACCATAAAGATTAATTATGTATGGAGCCTCATCTGAATCATTGTTGTCAATTGATAAAACCGCATTATGTGTTCCTGCAGCAGCTGGTGAAAATGTAATAATCAAGTTATCTTGACT
>CAZHLZ010000046.1:0-14711 GCA_964532475.1 uncultured Chitinophaga sp. | reverse complement strand
AACACCCTGTCTAACAGGCTTTTATGTCAATCTGAATTTCAATTTCACAATCGAACTCAGGTTAAAACATTAAATTTATGAGAAAGAAAATTCTTCCATATCAAACGATTATTTATCCTAATTTTTAGTTCATTTCCTATAATTTTATGCACCTAGGAGTGGAATTACTGTGAAAAAATCCATATGTTCTTTTTATAACCAATCCTTATATCAAGAAATAGAATTAAAATTTCTAACTTCACATTAAATTTTAAAATTATAGCTCAGTGATTCCAAAACGCTTCATTTATCCATCTCCCGATTTTGAGTTCTATTGGAAACAAGGACATGGGAAAAATATGCTTGCCAAGTTAGCTAAAATCCCAACGCAATCGGAAATTGAAAAGCATATTCCTAAGTTATTTGAATTTGATGAACTAGCTGATGAAGTAATTCGTGAGGTCTATCTAAAATTAGGATTTAAGGAAGCTGATGCTTTAATTCAAAATGTCTTAAAAAATGGAATTGCTAATGCACCTGATGTGCCAATTTGCTTGAAAAGACTATTTGAGGAAATGGAAAAAACTCCTGATTGGTTGGATCCACAAAAATTGAAAAATGGAGTCGATTTTTGCCAACGTGGAGCTGCTTTTGGATTGATGGTATTGAGAAATTATAGTTTGATGGGCGGTTATGAATCCTCTGCCATCAATAAAGCATTAATTTTTACTGGTGCACTAAAAAAAGGATCGGTTAAACGAATTACAGACACGACAGAATTTTGGATTAATATCACCGGAAATAACGCACTTAATCGTTTTGAAGCTGGATTTGAAAGTTGTCTCAAAACTCGCTTAATGCATGCTTATGCTCGAGTATCTATTCTTGACAATCCAAATTGGGAAACTGAATCTTGGGGAATTCCACTTAATACCTGGGATATGATAGCAACAAATCTGGGCTTCTCACTTGTATATCTGAACGGTTTGAATCTTCTGGGTTATTCTGCATCGAAAAAAGACATTGAGGGTCTCCTACATTTTTGGAAATATGTTGGTTATTTGATTGGTATTCCTCCTTCCTACCTTCCAAATACAGAAAAAGAAGCAATCGAAGCACTTTATTCTTGGACAATTACGCAACCACCTGGAGATGAAGACACTCAAACTCTTGCAATAGCATTGATGAATGAACCATTTAATGCAAATTTCCCAAAATATACATGGCAAAAGCAGTTTGTGGTTCAATCCCATTTGGCATATAACCACTTTTTCCTAGGTAAACATTCCTGTGAAAATATGAACTTACCAAAATCTAAACTTTGGTTTTTGCCTCATCTTGCAAAATACATGAACAAAACAGGCGAATTTTTTGCACAGAAAAGCAACTTTCTAATGCAAAGAAGGATAAAAAAGGGAAGGAAACAACAGGAAAAAATTAAATCGATCTTTTTTAAAAGGTGAAATTATTTATTCTCAACAAAAAAGCTTCTATTACCACGTTTCAAGGATATTTTTCTCCCACATTTTTATTGCGAAATCTTGAAAGGTTTTCGTTGATTTTTTAAAGGCTTTATCCATATTATATTGTCCCCCATAGGTTTCAGTTTCAGATAACTTTACTTTGTTTTCTCCACGCATAGCATGTTTTTTTGAACCTTCATACATGATGATTTTCATGGTGCAAGGACTGACATCTCCACGACAAGCAGTTTTGTACATGATCCAAACTTCAGATTCTCCATCCTTATCTAAATCGGTAACTTTTAGAGTGTTTTTTATAAAATTTGCATTTATGTCAACGGGACAGTTATCTACACCATCTTCTAATTTCCAAACTAGTTTACTAGATTTATCTGTAACAATAAAATGATAAGCATATAAGTTGGCCGCACGTGCATCTTCCATTTCAGAATTGGAATCTTGATATTCACCAGTTTCTGTTGTAATTACGATGTTTTTGCCATTTTCATCTTCCCAAGTAACGGCCTTTTTAATTTTTCCGGCAAATTTTATGCTTTTTGGAATTTTTGATTCTTTTAAATTAGAAACCTTTATTTCACTTTGGGCTTGAAAATCAAATGATAGCAAAGAAATTAGGGCAAAAAATAAGGTAGTTTTACTTTTCATAAATTGATTTTAGTATAAGATATTTTTTTTATTTTTATAAAGGTAATCATTTTATTCGGCATTCAATATTTCCTTTTTGTTTTTTAACATTGAATCGAAGTTAATTGGCGATATTGAAATTGTTTTGTAAGCCTGTTGTATGTTTATTTGTTCCAAATTAAAATTTCGACCATTGATGAAGTTTTGTTTTTGCGAAGAATAATGATCATTACTTAATTCTCCGAAAATTAATGCAGAATTTGGTGGAAGAATTACTTTGACAGCATTTTTTGTGGAATCTAAATCTTTATAAGTGCAATTTTCCGACCAATTTATTTCCATTTTATTCATTCCTACAATCCTTGGTTCTTGAGTGAAAACATGAAATTCTTTGCTTGGGTTAAGTTTATATTCAATATTTATTGGAGCCTGACTTTCGTTGTAAATTATGAAATATTCTTTCCAAGAACATGCGGAAAGCAGAAAAAGTATTGGAAAAATGATTAAGTTGAATTTTGTAATTGAGTTCATAGCTTTTATTTGATTGGTTAAATTACGTATTTATTTTTAAAAAATAATTTCATTCTATTTTTTAAGCACTATTTCTATCAAAAATTCGTATGTTTGTTTATCAAATTATTCGAATGAAAACATTTTGCGTACTTTTTTTTATTTCTATTGCTTCCATTTTGTATTCGCAGCAAGACCCTACAATTTCATTGTTTTGGAATAATAAAACCATTTTTAATCCTGCAAGTACAGGTTTAAATAACAAACACCAAGCAAGTATAAATTGGCGTAACCAATGGGAAAAAGTTAATGGTGCACCAAATACTATAATTGCTGGTTATCAATATGCGAATTCTAAAATTCATGGTGGCATTGGTGTAAATTACGGCTACGAAACCATTGGCTCCATGTCAAGTCATAAAGCAAGTTGTAATTACAGTTATCATTTAGATTTCGGGGAAGACCGAATTTTCGCCATTGGGACTTCACTTGGTTTCGAAAACATTGATTTTAATCCCAATTTTTATTTTCCAGATGGCGTTGATGACCCTCTAGTCCCTAAGGGGTTTCAAGGAAACATTTTTACTCCAAATATTGGAATTGCTTATAAAACGAATAAGCTATTTTTGGGATTAAGTTCTACGAAATTTATTGAGTCAACAATGAAAAATGGTTTTTATCGTTCTGCAAGACACTTGTATTTTAATGCAGATTACCTGTTTAATATTTCGTCTAATTTTGAATTAAAACCACAATTGCTTTTTGCAACAGATTTTGTAGTACAATATGTTGACCTCAATCTACTTACTACTTTTAAGAAAAACACGTGGCTTGCTGCGACTTATCGAATAAATAACGCCTTTGCATTTATGGCAGGTCATGATTTTAAAGGGAAATTTAGACTTGCTTATTGCTACGAATGGACTTTAAGTGCCCTAAAGGGGATTTCAAAAGGCTCACATGAGATTGCTTTGGGGTTTATGCTCAAGTAAAAAGAAAAGTCTCAAATGAAATTGAGTTTAAATCAAAAATAAATTTAAATCTAAACAGATTAATTAAAGTTTAGTAATTTTAAATTGTTCCCTCCTATCATTTAGGGTAATATCCAAGAAATATAAACCACTTGGTAACATACTCATTTTTATCAAATGATTAGGACCTACAATATCGTTTTCTTTTAAAATAATTTTGCCAGAAACATCTGTTAATTGAAGTTTATAAATTACATTAATCAGTTCAGGATAAAAAATATTAAGCTGATTTTGAACAGGATTTGGGAATATTGTCATCTCACGCTTTTGTAATTGAGTTGTTTCTAAAGCTAAATCTCCCTTAAAATGTAAAATAATATTCCCACTTTCTCCTTGAGGATTATAACTCATTAAATCTTGATTTTGTGAAAATCCTATCAATTGATCGTGTGTTACATTAAGGTAAACATTGTCACTTTGGTTAACGGCAATACCTCCAGGATAATCTGACCCTGCACTTCCAGTACTTTTTGCCCATTCTAAGTTACCCTCAATATCCAGTTTCAGAATGAATACATCATATAACCCAAGTGAAAACAGGTTATTTTCACCTAATCCATGATCAAAGTCTCCAAATTGATTAAATGTTCCACTCAAATAGATAGAATTGTTTAAATCCAAAGTCATTAGATTTAAATACTCTGACCCTAAACCTCCAAAAGAACGGGCCCAATTCAATATTCCTTCTGAATTCACGCTCAATGCAAAAATATTTCCCGACCCTTCCTGATCGTTCAAATTAAGTGTATCATTTCCAGGATCAATATCTACCGTATATAAATAAATTCCTGAAAGAATAATATCTCCTAAAGTAGAAATTGCTATCTGGCTATAATTTACGGCGGAACGTGTTTCAAATTGTTCTATCCAAACAAAATTACCCGAAGAGTCTAATTTACTTAAAAAAACGGCATAAATATTTGCTGGATGATGCTCAACAGTATCGATTCCGGGATCAAAGTCAACCCATCCCGAATACTGCCCTGTACTATAAACATTAAGTTCATTATCCACAGCTAGAGATGTAATGTATGCATTATCATCATATCCACGAAACTGTCGAGCCCAAATAAAGTTACCAGAAGAATCCAATTTCATAATAAAAGGATCATAACCATTATCATCTTCGAGGTAATACACGGCGTCTCCAGGATCAAAATCAAGTTGACCTGAAAAAAAACCAGTTAAATAAACATTCCCTATACGATCAAGTTCTAAATCATAAACAATAGAGTAATATTGATTCCCAATTCTTTTTGCCCAAATTAACTCCCCGAAACTACTGTATTTTGCAACATATACATCTGTAATTCCTTCAGATTGTAAGTTGAAGATTCCAGAACCTGGATCAAAATCAACCATTTCTTCAAATTCTCCTGTTAGATAAATATTCCCTAAACTATCCGTTTTAATACCATTAGCCGTCAAACTATTCTGACCACTACTATTAATCTGTTTTGCCCAAACAAATGCTCCAGTTGAGTCCAACTTGGAAATATAAATAAAATTAGATCCAACAAGTTCTTGAATACCTAATCCTGGATCAAAATCTATCCTACCCCTCACCATTCCAGTAGAATATACATTTTTATCTCCATCAAGAGTCACTGGACCTGACATGTCTCTTCCCTCACTATCAAAACCTGCAGACCAGTCAATAAAAAGATTTTGAGCGTAATAAACGTTATTAAAAGTTAGGATAACTAAAAAAATAATAGCTTGAAATTTCATGCTTTAATTATAAATATAAATTTCAAATATATGAAAAAATATTTATTATATTATTTTAGTTTAAATACTTGCTCCATTCTCTATAGCACTCCAATCTACATCAATTCCTATTTGCGTTGGTAATGATGTTGCTTGCGTTGTGCCAATTCCCAACTGCCCATTTCTATATGTAATAGATTTTTAGGCCAATTTTAAATTAAGTGACATCGGCATGCTAGATTTCATTTAGTCGAGATGCTTTGATTCCTGGCGCACCTTTTTTTTCGCGCAAACTTTGATTTTTGTCTCCAAAGTCCCAACAGATTTGCGTATTTGTACTATATGGCATTGGAAATGAAAAGTATTCCTTCTCTTCTTGGGTGATGAGCATCACGGTTTCAAAATTGAACAATGGTTAATCGAGTGATTCACATGAAATTTTTTTAGGCTTTTTGTTGAAGTAAATAATTTATTTTAACTTTTTCCCCTAGCCCAGATATAAGCGACATCCTGCTTTGTTGCTTGAGGTCTCAATATTGAGTTAAAATCTTTCTAATTAAGCTATTTACATTGAGTCAGTAGAATTGAATAGCTCTCGAAAGCAGCAAAGTAGATATAGCGTTTAGCTGGAAAAGCTCCAAGAAAAACTAGCTCAACATTTGCTCATCTTCATCAATGAATTCTAATTCAGCGTCTTTTTCCCAAATCTCCATTTCACACGGTTTGCAGTTGAATTTCAACTTATATTCCACTTCTCCATGCTTAAGAGTCAAAGGTTCAACCACTTTTTCGCCCATGGTTGCACGCTGAAAACGAGCACATTTGCCCAATTCATATTTGACGCAGTATTTGGTTGTCATCACACGAGATTTCCCTGGATCCCACTGAATTTCAAAAGCTTTTTCGATTTCGGTCACGCCATGACGTTTGTAGAAATTTCGTGCCAATTGATTGGAAACATTGTAGGTGAAATCTAACTCTGTAACGGGATAAGGATGATCTGTCTTTGTGATTTGAAATTCTTCGCGGTGATATTCATTCACTCTGACGTCAATTAAATTTTCTAGAACCAATCTTCTAATTTCATTGATTTTTGAACTCGGTAAAAACCAATTTTCTGTAAAATTTACTTCAACAGCATCCACAACAAAAGGTGTATTTCCCGCTTTTGAAAGATTCTTTTTGATTTCCTCGATGATTACTTCTCCTTTAGTAGAAGGATTTTTCTCCAAGTCAAAGGTTGAACTAGTTGTATGTCCGTCTTCATCCACCACTTTCAACTCAAAACCAGTTTCCGTTTCAGAGAAAAACATATTCACCCCAATTTTACGAATAGTAGCATCTTCTCGTTCAACTAATTTATTGAAAGCTGCATCCGAATTTCGGTAAATTTCAGTTCCAACAGCAATTTCTTTGTAAGTATTCGGAATAACTAAACTGTTCAAAATCACATTGACTTGCATTCCATCGCCTTCGCCATTTTCGTTCACGAAATACAATCCATCACCATTATTTAATTGATCTGCATTCTCAATAAAATATCCTTTTGGCGTGCTATCGGTTATTTTTCCAATGTATTGTCCTTTCGATTTTGGACTTTCCCAAGAACCAATTTTTTCTTTTCGTTTGTTGACAAAATAATCGGTATAACCTCGGTTAAAACTTCTGTCCATTTGCGGTTCGAAGTTGATAATCGTTCTTCCAGATGAAGCTTTACAGTAATTTTCGTTGGTTTCTAAAAAGGCATCTAGTTTTTGTCGCAAATAGGATACATTGTTTTTAACATAAACTAAATCTTTCAAACGACCTTCAATCTTAAAAGAAGTTACGCCAGCTTCGATTAGATTTGGCAATTGTTCGGATAAATCTAAATCTTTGATGGAAAGTAAGTGACTACTCGTTTTTAAGGTAGTTCCCGTTCCATCAACTAAGTTGTAAGGAAGTCGGCAATTTTGTGCACACGAACCTCTGTTTGCACTTCGTTCACCGTTGGCAATACTCATGTAACAATTACCGCTAAAGGAAACGCACAAAGCACCTGAAACAAAAAATTCTAGTTCAACGTCTGTTGCTTCGTGGATGTCCTTGATTTGGTCTAAATTTAATTCTCTAGCCAAAACAACACGCTTCATTCCAGCATCCGCTAAAAATTTTACATGTTTTGGATCGCGGTTATTGGCTTGTGTACTCGCATGAATGACAATTGGAGGCAAATCCATCTCCATAATTGCCATGTCTTGCACAATTAAAGCATCCACACCGATGTTATACAATTCATGAATCATTTTTTTGCAATCGGCCAATTCATGATCATACAAAATAGTATTAACAACGACAAAAACTTGTGCTTTAAATAAATGTGCATACTTTACCAATTCTGCAATATCCTCAATTGGATTGGTAGCATTTGTGCGCGCACCATATTGTGGAGCACCAATATACACTGCATCTGCACCCGCATTGATAGCAAAAATTCCTTGCATTAAATTTTTGGCAGGAGCTAAAATTTCGACTTTCTTCTTCATAATGTAGTGCAAAATTCCGCAATTATTTCGTTGAAAGCAAAAAAAAGTTTGAAATGATTCTAAATAGAAAGTTTTTAAACGCAAAGTTGTTGAAGTTTCTCACACCACGTAGTCGCACCGAAGGTAAAATTCTCCAAAAATTAAAATAGTTTAACTAGCAGAAATTTTGCGAAAATCAGCGAATTTTATCTGCGATATGTGCGAAAAAAACCTTCAAGTTCCACCCATTCAAATCTTCGCACCATTCTCCAAAGCAATTTTCAGCAGAAGTTTAAGCTCATTTTTTGTTCCAAATGAAAAGTAAAAAGCTTACAACAATGAATAAACCTGTACACTCCAAACGTTTCAAGGAGCGTAAATGACCCTAAATTCTTTTTTCGGCTCATACCAAATCATCATATTCCCTGGTTCAATTGACAAATTGTTCATCATCAATCCCTTGTAATTAAAGAGACATTTTTTAAATCCTTTTTCATATTTATGTAGTTTTTGACCACATCATAGGCAACAAACTCTTTGTCATGATATCTACCTTTTTGAAAATAATCAGAAGTATCATGACTTAAGGCAACACTCAAACCTGAATAAGGTTAAAAATCAAAATACAAAGAATCATACTCAAAATAATTTTCAAATAGATAATCATTAGTAAAATCAATTTTTTCAGATAAAACTTTCTTTTGCGTTTTACCTTCAAAAATATCTCTTCCAACGAAAAAAGTGTCTTGCTTAAATTGATAGGAACAAATTACGATTTCTGGAATATCATCACCAGTAATATCAAACTCAAAATTCTTTTCAATTGTATTTTCAAGCGAAGGATAAGCTTTCGTCAACGAATCGAATTCCTTTATCCAATTTGCATTTATAGCTGCCCCTTTCTGCGATTCTTGCGAAAAAGAACTAAGGCAAAACGATATAAACATTAAAGAAACAATTTTTTTCATCTTTAAGTATTTAAAAGCGTCTGCATCCTTTGCGAAAATCTCAATACCCTTTTCTTTTAAACTTATTTCTCCAAATATGTCTGTAAAGCGGAATCGTAAATATCTTTCAATTCATGACAAAAACCGTAGTGATCTTCATCAATCATGAATTTCCCTTTGGTTACGTGACCCAACAAAGTAAAATTAATTCCAGATTCCAATAAATATTCTATGAATTTTTCTTCATTTTCTTCAGTAACGGTAACAACCACACGACCTTGAGATTCACCGAACAAAAATGCATCTTCTCTGATTTCAGAGTCGGTTACAATGTCAAACCCTAAACCTCTTGGGAAAGACATTTCTGCTAAAGCAATAAATAATCCGCCATCTGAACAATCGTGTGCTGCGTTGATCAATTCACTCTGAATCAACGTTTTGATTGTTTGGTGTAAAGCGTATTCTTTTTCTAAATCAAAATGAGGAGCTGGAGAAGCTTCCACGTTGTGGAAAGAAGCCAAATATTCGGAAGAAGCAATGTCTTCAACTGTTTCACCCAAAACAAAAATCAAATCTCCTTTTTGTTTGAAATCCAAACTCATGATTTTTGATTTATCGTTCACCAATCCAATCATTCCAATCGTTGGAGTTGGGAAAACTGGAACTTCTTTGCCATTAATTACCGATTGATTGTAAAAAGATACATTTCCTCCAGTAACCGGTGTTTCAAACTTCAAACAAGCTTTCGACATTCCTTTGATCGCTCCAACAAATTGCCAGTAAGACTCTGGATTGTAAGGATTTCCAAAGTTCAAACAATTTGTTATTGCACTTGGTTCACCACCAGCACAAGTAATATTTCGAGCTGCTTCAGCAACAGCAATCATTGTTCCAATTTCAGGATCAGCATTTACATAACGTGAGTTGCAATCAACTGTCATAGCTAAACCTTTGTCAGTTCCTTTGATGTTTACAATGCCAGCATCAGATGGACGATTAGTTGTCATTGTTTTTGTTCCAACCATCGAGTCATACTGCTCGTAAACCCATTTTTTGGAGGCTATATTAGGATGTTGTAATAAAAATAAAGCTACTTCTTTTAAATCTTCAGGTTGTTCGATTGAATTGATATCAAACTTTTTATATTCCTGATAATAAGCTGGTTCAGAATATTCTCTTTGATATTGTGGAGCTCCACCACCTAAAACTAGTGATTCTGCAGGAACATCGCCTACTAATTCACCATTCATAAAATATCGAACTCGATCTGAATCTGTTACCACACCAATTTCCTCCGCATGTAAATCCCATTTATCAAAAATCGCTTTTACTTTTGCTTCCTCTCCTTTTTGAATTACCACCAACATTCTTTCTTGTGATTCAGAAAGTAATATTTCATAAGGCAGCATATTTTCTTGACGAGTTGGCACTTTATCTAAATGGATATCCATTCCAACTCCACCAGCTGCACTCATTTCGTTTGTAGAACAAGTAATTCCAGCTGCACCCATGTCCTGCATTCCGCGAATGGAATTTGTTTCAGCCAATTCCATAGTTGCCTCCAACAATAATTTTTCTTGAAATGGATCACCAACTTGTACAGATGGCAAATCATTTGCAGAATCTTCTGTAATATCTTTTGATGCGAATGCAGCTCCAGCAATTCCATCTTTCCCTGTGGCTGAACCAACAATGTAAACTGGATTTCCTGGACCAGTTGCCTTGGCAGAAATTACCTTTTTAGTATCAATAATTCCAGCTGAAAAAGCATTAACTAATGGGTTTTGATTGTAAGATTTATCAAAAAATACTTCTCCACCAACAATTGGAATTCCGAATGCATTTCCATAGTCACCAATTCCTTTCACAACACCTTTGACCAACCATTTTGTTCTATCTTGAGAAATATCCCCAAAACGTAATGAATTTAATTGGGCAATCGGTCTTGCACCCATGGTGAAAATATCACGATTAATTCCTCCAACACCAGTTGCTGCACCTTGATAAGGTTCCAAAGCACTTGGGTGATTGTGAGATTCAATTTTAAACACACATCCAATTCCATCGCCTAAATCAACTAGACCAGCATTTTCTTCACCTGCTTTAACTAACATGTGAGGACCTTCTTTTGGAAGTTGTTTTAACCAAAAAATGGAATTTTTGTAAGAACAATGTTCCGACCACATGACAGAATAAACACTAGTTTCAGTAAAATTAGGTGTGCGACCTAATATTTTCTTTATCATTTCAAATTCATCGGCTCTTAAACCCAAATCCATTGCTTGTTCTACTGTTGCTTCTGCTTGTAATGTGCTTTCCATGAAATTAATTTTGTGCAAAAGTAGAAATTCTAAATCGGTTTTTTAGTACTTTTTTCATAATTAACTGCAATTGTTAAGAATTTTTTTGAAAAATGGAAATAAAAAAAAGCAAAAGCTTAACTTTGGACCATTAATGAGTTTCGAAATTACATATTCCATTATTTTTGTTTTACTAATTTTCCTTGTTTTGAGGTTTTCGAGATTGGGAAAAATAGTGGGACTAAATAATCAAGATTTAGCATTCGCCTTTCTTTTAAAATCAGTTGCATCCCTAATATTTATTTACATTTTCACATGGCATTATGGAGAAGGAGTTTTGGTATTTGATTCCAATTCCTATATTGCAGATGGTAAAATACTAAATTCAGTTTTTTATTCTGACCCCATTGATTATTTAAAATTATTAACTGGAATTGGGGAAAATGAAGCTTTAATACAAGAACATTTGCATCGCACAAGCATGTGGTCGCGACCTTTTAATTTCCTAAATAATGATACAAAAAATGTTATTCGGATAAACAGTATCATTCATTTTTTTTCTTTTGATACAATTTATGTTCATTTTTTGACATTCAATCTAATTGCTTTGTTTGGAATTACTCAAATTTATTTATTTTTTAAAAAATTCATTGTCATTGAACCGAGAATATTTTTCTTTGCATTGATATTATTCCCTTCCTTACTTTTCTGGGGAAGTGCTGTTTTAAAGGAGGGACTGCTTATTTTATCGATAGGATTATTTTTGAGAGCATTAAGCATAAACATCCTAAAGCCAGTCAAATTAATCTTCATTGTGATTACCCTCTACATTATGCTCAGCTTTAAAGCCTATGTCGTATTATCATTGTTTATCCCTTTTGTTTTCCTAATTCAAAGTAATTATTTTTTAAAGAATAAGGCAATAGGACTATCATTGCTTAGCACTTGTTCGATCGTTGTATTCACATTAGTTTTTTTTCCAGCACAAAGACAAAGTATCGTAAATCACATATCAAATAAACAATTTGATTTCGATAACATGGGACGTGGAGGATATTTTTTCAAAAAGGAAGATCGCGAAAATAGTTATTACATTTTAGCTGAAAACAAAGGGAATTTTGCAAGAAAAAACGACTCTCTTTTTCTGCTTAAAGATACTAAAATATATTGTTTTAATGGAAAGCTAAAAAACGAAATTAATGCTCAAGTTTATCCAAAAGATACAGGTTTTTTAGTTACTAGGGAACAAAATTTGAATCCTTCCAATTCATACATAACCACTGATTTGATTTTTTCTTCCCAATTAAAACTTATCAAAAACATTCCTCAAGCCTTAATCAACGCACTATTTAGGCCCTTTCCTACCGATTCTAGAACAAAATTTAATTTAATTCAGTTTGCGGAAACCACTTTAATATTTGGATTATTGATAATTGCAGTAATTAAAAGGAAAAAATTAGTTAGAAATGAAAAATCATTACTTATTGCTCTGCTTATATTCGTTGTTTCTTTAAGTTTAATAGTTGGCTGGACAACTACGATTGCTGGAGCAATAGTTAGATACAGAATCCCAATTTATTTAGCAATTCTAATAGCCACATTTATACTTTATAACCCAAAAGAAAAATGGAAAAACAAAGAAATTATATCTTAATATCGGGAGCAAGTTCAGGTTTTGGTCTTGCCACTGCTAAATTATTTGCAAAAAACTCCTGGGATTTAATTCTAACCGGCAGAAGAAAAGAACGTTTAGAATCCATAAAAGCAGAAATTCTTAAAGAACATCCAGAAATTGATGTTGTACTATTAGATTTTGATATTCAGATCAAAGTTGAGGTGGAAAAAAATATTCAATCTTTGCCAAAGGATGTCTTAAAAAACATCAAAATATTGTTGAATAATGCTGGTTTGGCATTAGGAAGAAATTCTATTGACAATGGCGATGTAAATGATTGGGAGCAAATGATTGACACCAATGTAAAAGGACTTTTATACTTAAGTAGGGAAATTATCCCTTTTTTCAAGGAGAATAAAGCTGGTCACATAGTTAATATTAGCAGCATTGCTGGAAAAGAGGTTTATCCCGAAGGAAACGTATATTGTGCTTCAAAACATGCGGTGGATGCTCTTTCAAAAGCAATGAGAATGGATTTGTTACCCTATAACATCAAAGTAACAAACATTGCTCCAGGTGCTGTAAATACAGAGTTTTCATTAGTAAGATTTAAAGGTAGTCAAGAAACTGCCGATGCAGTATATAATGGTTATGAACCGCTTGTTGCAGAAGATATTGCTGAAACCATATATTTCGTTTGTTCCCGTCCAGCTCATGTCAATATCAATGATTTGGTGATTGTTCCAACTGCACAAGCATCCGCTTCTGTTTTCTACAAAAAATAATATGTTCTAACATCAAATAAAAATATGAAAATTTATTATTCAGTACTCCTTATTCTAGTTTTGTCCTCCTGTATGAAAGGCCAAAAAGTCGATCTGATTGTTCATAACGCAAAAATTTATTCCATTGATAATGGAGATAAAGTCTATGAGGCGATGGCAATCAAAGACGGAAAAATTGTTGAATTGGGTCCTGAACGACAAATTTTAAATAAGTACCGTTCAGAAGAAACCATCGATGCAAATGGAAAAGATGTTTACCCAGGCCTAAGCGATGCGCATGGACATATTTTAAGTCTATTGGACCAAAAATTGACCTTAGATTTAACAGGAAGTAAATCTTTTGAGGAAATAGTTTTCAAAACGGAAAAATATGCTTCAAAATCTTCCCGAAAATTTATTGTTGCACGCGGGTGGGACCAATCTTTATGGGCAAATCAAGAATTTCCAACTAACGAAAAATTAAATAAACTTTTCCCATCCACGCCAGTTCTATTGATTCGAGTAGATGGTCATGCAGCATTGGCTAATGATTTTTTGCTCCAAAAAGCAAATTTAAATTCAAATTCAAAAATTGAAGGTGGAAAAATTATTACCGAAAACGGCATTCCTACTGGATTGATTTTGGATAATGCAATTAACGAAGTTACAAAACTAATTCCTCCATTTTCATTAAAAGAAAAACAAAATGCTATATTGGAAATTCAGGAAGAATTGTTTCAATTTGGTATCACCTCTGTACATGAAGCTGGAATAAATTTTGAAGATATTCAATTGTTTGAAAGTTTAATTTCTCAAAACAAATTGGATTTAAACATTTATGCAATGCTTTATCCTTCACTTGAAAACATGAATTTTGTGAAGAGAAATGGACATTATAAAAATAAAAACCTATCCATAAGAAGCTTTAAAGTCGTTGGCGATGGTTCCTTGGGTTCTCGTGGTGCCTGTTTGAAAAAACCTTACTCCGACGACATTCATTCTCACGGTTTTTTAACAACAAGTTTGGCTGATTTTCAAAAAATAGCTGCTTTTTGTAGACTTTATGATTACCAAATGAATACACATGCAATTGGAGACTCAACGAATAAAATCATTTTGGATGTAATTGACGAAACAAATAAAACGAAAAAAGACCATCGTTGGAGAATTGAGCACGCTCAAGTTTTAGATGTAAATGACATCAAACGGCTCGCTTCAAACGGAGCCTTTCCATCTGTCCAGC